>VGOC01000046.1 GCA_016865865.1 Chloroflexota bacterium | reverse complement strand
TGAATTACGCTATCCCCCAAAATTTTTGAGAAGATACCATGAGTTCACAGAAAAAACTCCTGAACGAGGGGGCGGGGCGGCATATATGGGGGTGCGTGCTGCGCACGCACCCCCATATATGCCGCCCCGAATCCTCTGCACGTAGTTTTTTCAGTGGACTCATACCATAACTCGGTTTTAATTTTACCATCGGGCAGGATCATCCACCTTACAGTATAGCATTACCGCTCAACATTTGCATCATTCGCGCAAATGTCTAACCGCAGAGCACGCAGAGAGCGCGGAGCTTATATTTGTTTTTCTCTGCGATCTCAGCGCTCTCCGCGGTTGAATGTTTGGTTGCGGCTGGATGCCGCGCTATGGTTTTCGAGAGATGTTTTAGTCATACTCTGCATGGCCCGGGCCTGTTCTTCCAAAGCCTGGAACAGACGGGCATTTACGAGAGAAACAGAAATGTAATCGGCCACCGCTTCCAGCATCGTCTGATTGCCAGAATCGAATGGGGTTGATTCTTCACGCACGGTAACCAGTAGGCCAATTACCTCCTCCTGCGCTTTCACCGGCGTCACCAAAGCAGATTTTCCTAGTTGAGATACCTTGAACCGTTTCAATGCATCTCCGTAAATGGAAAAAGATTCTCCCGACAAGGCTACCAGGGAACTGATCCCATCATCCCATTCTTGATTGAGTTTGGATGCAATCGGATTGGGTAAATTCCTACAGGCGCGCAAAACGAATACTTTGTCGTCGCCTTTCCGCAAATACAACCAACCTTTATCGGCGTCGGTAATAGAAACAGCGCCTTCTACAATCCTATCGAACAACGCCTGTCGATCTGTAATCGAAGTGATCGCCTTTCCAATTCCAAAAATAGTGGTCAGATCGCGCACACGACGCTTCAATTCCTGATTAGTCCGCTCGAGTTGATGAGCAAGCAATATTCGGTCTCGTTTGGCTCGCACTTGTTTTATCACCCGTTCGACTGCCGAAACGATTTCGGCCTCACGTAAAGGCTTCTTCAAAAAATCTGTCGCCCCTAAACGGAAAGCCTGAATGACATCCTCCTCGAAGCCCTGCTCTGCTATTACAATGACAGGGATTTCTGCGCCTTGTGACGATAGCGCCACCAGGAGATCTTTGCCGCTAAGCTCAGGCAGATCCAAATTTGCAATGACGAGATCAGGAGAAAAACTGGCAGCTTCTTGAATCGCCGAAGGCGCCCCTCTCACTACTTTTGTCCTGTAGCCCAGCGGTTGTAGCACCTGCCGTGCAATCAAATCGCTGATATCAGGATCCCCTTCGACGATGAGGATGCGCTCTAACGGAGTGCCCATATTATTATGATAGCACGGATATGCGAAAAGCGGGAGATTGATCAATGTTAGAAACATCTAAACATTTGCCAAAACCGCTTGACGTAAGCTACCTGCTACAAATACAATCATAACAAGAGAAGATGATGATCCCCTTTCCTAATCGATTTACCAGCGTCGTTCTCCGCATCGAAAACATCTCTTCCTCCAATCTCATAATCAAAAGGCGATCTCCGATGAAAAAAAACACTCGATTATTGACATTGATTTTTATCACGCTTTCTCTGGCGACAATCGCTTGCCTCGTTTCGTTCAATACTACTTCCCCCACACCAGAAGTTCGAGCCACACAAATTCCACCGACGCCTGAACCTACGACCGCAGTTATAACGATTGATTTCACGCAGGAGGAACTGCTTACCTCGCTTTACCAGCGGATCAATCCCGGCGTGGTGGCCGTTCAAGTGTTCACAGAAGAATCGGGCGGTTCCAATTCCCTCGGTTCAGGTTTCGTCATTGACAATGAAGGCCATATCGTCACCAACTATCACGTGGTGGTTTCCGCATCGGAGATAGAGGTTGATTTCCCTTCCGGCTATAAAACCCGCGGGGAAATCATCGGTACAGATGCAGACTCGGATATCGCCGTCCTCAAGGTGGACGCGCCGCCCGAGGAACTCTTCCCCCTCCCATTGGGAGATTCGGACTCGCTCTTGGTTGGTCAGACCGTGGTGGCGATTGGCAACCCCCATGGCCTGTACGGAACGATGACGGCTGGCATCATCTCGTCGCTTGGCCGCACCCTGCCATCCCTCCACGAAGCCCCAGAGGGAGGCTCATTCTACACTGCGGGTGGAATCATCCAAACCGACGCCGCCATCAATCCCGGCAACTCGGGCGGCCCCTTGCTCGACCTGAACGGCGAGGTCGTTGGCGTCAATGTCGCCATTCAGAGCACGAATTTCGACTTCAGTGGACAACCGATCAACTCTGGGATTGGGTTCACTATCCCCATCAATATCGTAAAACGCGTGGTTCCCCATCTCATCGCCGAAGGGCATTATGATTATCCCTTTCTTGGCATCGTCAGCCCGCCAGGTGGGGATCTCACTCTATTCCAACAAGAGGCGCTTGGCCTGCCCCAATCGACCGGGGTTTATATCATCCAGGTTTCACCCGATAGTCCGGCCTCCAGAGCCGGCTTGCTGGGCGGCGTAATAGAAAGCCCCATCCCCTCCCTCCCCGCAGGCGGTGACTTGATCATCGGCATAGATGGCAATGAAGTGCGCGACTTCGATGATCTGATCTCATACCTCATCATGTACACAAGCCCCGGCGATACCGTCGTGCTTACCGTTTTGCGCGGAGACGAACGAATCGAAGTTGATCTGACTCTGGCCGAGCGCCCGTAAAACCGCAAGAGAAGGATAGAACTCTTCGGTGAGTTTTTTCCGTTAACTCTTTCGTTCATTCAAAACTTAGAGAGAGGGTAACTACTCAGCCATCGAACGGATTTACCCGAAAAAAGGGTGTGCGCAGGGGGCTACGCCCCCTGCGCACACCCTTTTTTCGGGAGTTTCTCCGTTTGGCTGAGTAGTTACGAGAGAGGAGCTAATTATGTTGACAAATAGCGACCTGCAAGAACTGTTGAAATACAAGGCTCAGCATCCCGTGCTCAGCGTATATCTCAATACAGATCCGGCGCAAGGTAACGCGGATGTCTACAAACTCAAACTCCGCTCCAAACTCAAAGAGGCCGATGCCCCCAAAGCAGACGCAGCGGAAGTCGAGCGTTTCTTCGACCAGGAATACGATTGGACGGGGCGCAGTGTAGCGGTCTTTTCCTGCATGCCGGAGGGATTCTTCAGGGCCTACCCCCTTGCTGTGCCGATACGCAGCCGGGTGCGCATCAACCCCACCCACCCGCATGTCAAACCCCTGGCTAATTTACTGGACGCCTTTGGGTATTACGGCGTTGCGCTCATAGATAAGCAAGGCGCGCGTCTTTTCTCGTTCCATTTGGGGACTTTGCGCGAGCAAGAAGGTATTCTGGGAAAAGATGTCCAACGCATCAAACATGGCGGCGGCTCACAAGCAGGGGGACGGCGCGGCCGCGATGCGCAAAAGACCCCCCCGAAGGAGATCGCTGAGCGCAATATGAAAGAAGCCGCTGAATTCACCTCGCAATTCTTCGGCGAGCATAAGGTTCGCCGTGTGCTCATCGGCGGAACAGAAGACAATATTGCCCGCTTTCGCGCCCATTTGCCGAAAACCTGGCAGAGCCTGATTATCGGCGCCTTTCCGATCAGCATGACCGCCAGCCACACTGAGGTGCTCGACAAAGCCATGGAAATCGGGCGAAGGGCCGAGCGCGAACACGAAGCTCGTCAGGTGGATGTGCTGGTGACGAACGCTTCGAAAGGCCAGGCCGGCGTCCTCGCACTCGATGAAACCCTTCGAGCGGTTCATGATGGTCGCGTCCAAACGCTCCTGATCCAGGAGGGATTCAAAGCGCCTGGTTATCGCTGCCTGGGATGTAATTATCTGACCGCCGAATCCGCCGATGTCTGCCCATTCTGCGGCGAGAAATTCGATGAAATCCCAGACGCCGTTGAATTTGCCGTGCGCAAAGTGCTCAGTGAAGGCGGAGACGTCGAAGTTCTCCAGGAGAATCAAACCCTTGAGCAGCACGGCCACATCGGCGCTTTGCTGCGATACTAGATACCACAGGTGGGGTGCACCTCTCAAGTGCACCCCACCTGCATACTCTACGGTGTACGATCGTACAAATCTCGATAGATAGAGAAGATTTCATAAACCCCCTTGATGTAGGAGCGCGTCTCGTCGAAGCGAATCACTTCCAGGAACAAATCGGGATCATCCCCGGCCAGCTCTTTCCAGACTGCGGCGTTGCCTGGACCGCCATTATAGGCAGCCAGGGCTACATAGAGATCCCCATCGAAGTAATCGCGTTGATTGTCGAGGTAATCCGCGCCAAAAGTTATGCTCACCTTGGGGCGGTACAAATCCTCATCCGTGTAATTTTCCGGCCATCCTGATCGCGCTGCGATCGCGGCTCCGGTGCTGGGGATGATCTGCATCAGCCCGCGGGCGCCGGCTGAGGACTGAACCCAACTGGCAAACAGGCTTTCGTGGCGTATCACGCCGAATATGAACAAGGGATGAAACTCGTATGCCTGGGAAATGGGGATCACCAAATCGCGATAGTAGCTGCCAAAACGCAGATGATTGAAATAGACCGGCGCATTCATCGTGGCCGCATCATCCATCTGATTCAAGTTGAGCACCTCGCGGGCTGCGAAAATGGCCGTGCGATAATCCCCCAGCTCGACCAGGTAATTGGCTAGGCGATAATTATCCATGGGGTTCACGCGGATATCTTGCCACAGAGATTCGAATTCCAGGCGGGCCTGATCGTATAAACCCAAACTCCACAACTCTGCCCCTCGGATCAGGCGCGGATCATTGTAGAGCGGCCCGGGGCCGGAGAGATCCACTCCCTCGGGGATGGCGAACACTTCCCGCATCCAATATTCGGCCTCGGCGCGCTCGGATGTGGGATCGAAACCCAGGTCATAAACCTGAGGCGGAGTGAACGGCTGGCGTCCCAATAAGATATCCCGGGCGCGCACACTGTAATATCCCGTAGGGTCCTCGCTGACCGCCCGGTCGAAAGCGCCATTGGCAGAGCTTTCGTTCCCCATGGCCTGGTATGTTTTGCCGATCCAGAACTGCGCCGCAGCCTGATCTTCAGGTGACGAGGAAGCATTCGAATAACGCTGAAGCACTTCCAGGGCAGAATCATAATCAGCCCTGCGGTAATAGGATATCGCCGACAGGAAAAGCGCCCTGGGGACATATTCGCTGGAGGGATATTCGAGGGCAATCCGCCCCCAAATCATGGCTGCCCCACCCAGGTCCCAGTCCCGCTCAGCCACACGCCCAGCATCGAATAGAAACTCCGCGGCGCGCTCATGCCAGGGATTCTGCTTCACGAAATCCAGCAGGGTCTGTTCGGCAAGATCGAATTGCTCCAGGTAAGCCCATTCGGTATAGGCTTTCTGCTCCCAGGCATCGTCCCAACGATCAGCCTCTGGATAGGTTCGAATAATCTCATCCCAAATCGTGATCGCTGTGGCATACTCGCCCAAGGCCCGAAACGCCAATCCGCGATAATAGTGCGCTGTTGCGGCATCCTCTGGGGCCTCGCTTTCGCCAAGATAGCGATCGAATGCAGCAATCGACAGGCTGTACTGCCCGGCATAGAAATCCACCAGGCCGCGATCGAATTGATCCACAGGGTAATTGGCCTCGACCAGAATGATCAAAGCCTGGTAGCTATCATAGGAGAGAGGGTAATTCTCGACAGCGTCGAGATAGACTTTATAAGCCTGATCCATCTGCCCCAAAGCGGTATGAGATTGACCCATCAGATAATCGAGATAGGCCCTGGTGAAATCATTATTTGTGCGGTTGAAAATATCTTGATAAGCGACTAAGGCGGTGTTGTGATCGCCCTGGGCTGCATAAGCATTGGCGATTTTGATCTCGATGGGCAGCGTATCGCCAACACGTGGGGCGGCAAGAGCGGCCTGATAGGCATCAACCGCCGTAAGCATATCGCCAGCAGCGATCAAAGCGTCGCCGCGCCATTCCTGCATGTAGGAATCAACGATGCCCGGTCGTAATTCCAGATATGACCGATATGCGTCGGCGGCCGCGCTGTAGAGAGCCAACCCCTGGTATGTTCGAGCCAGAGCGAGGTATGCCCCAGGCGCATGAGCGGAACCTGGGTATTCGTCGAGCAAGCTCTGCAGCGATTGAAGTGAGAGTTCGAAATCTCCCACATGGTAATAAGTACGCCCGAGGCCAAGGAGAGCTGCGCTGCGCAAATCGGGGTCGGTATTGTTGTTCAACGCGGCTGTATATGCCTGCAAGGCAGACTCCCAATCTCCATCGAACAAGGCCTGGTCGCCATCTTCGACGCTGACAAGCGTCACGGGTGTGGGCAGGGGGGTCGGAAGAGGCGGCGTAGCAGGCTCTGTAACAGAAATGGAAATGGGCGCTTCAGCATCCGCAGTTTGTGTATCCGTTGGAACGGGCGCGTCGCGATCTGGAAGATTACATGCCGCCAGCGCAACAACGAGGGACAGTACGAGGAGGAATTTTCTATCCATGAGGAGAAATCGTCGAAAGATTAATTGTTTCTAAAATTGCACGCTTGACATGGAGGCTACTCTGTAATATGTTATAATCAACCAGTTTGCGGACTGCCCAAGTTCGTAGATATCTCGAGCTGCTTACATTCATGAGTCAACTGAAAAAACTACGTGTAGAGGATTCGGGGCGGCATATATGGGGGTGCGTGCGCAGCACGCACTCCCATATATGCCGCCCCGCCCCCTCGTTCAGGAGTTTTTTCAGTGAACTCATTCATTCGAGACGATTGGCATGATTACATGATACCAACGAGAAAGATTCTATCCTAGAGAAAGGAGTGACGCAACTTGGTCGAGGTTACATGACCAGATGAAATCAAAGCATCTACGATTGTTGTCATGAGAAACGCAGTAACCGAGCACAGTTTGTCAAAGAGGTTCTATGGTAAAAGCAGAAGACAAAATAAGAGTAGACGGCACAATTACCGAAGCCTTACCAGGTACGCAATTCAAAGTCGTATTAGACAACGGCTACGAAATCATCGCCTACCTATCTGGCAAGATGCGCAAGTACTATATTCGTGTTCTACTTGGTGACCGGGTCACCATAGAAATGTCCCCTTACGACATGACCCGGGGACGGATTGTCTACCGCCAGAAAAAGCATCTTCAGCAGTAACCTGCCAGGTTGATATCCGTCATTTATGATTACGAAAATCAACGATCATCTGTTAGAAACATTGGACGACGACGATAACCAATATTCTGCCCTTGGAAAATTGGTCGAATTAGGGCGTCATCAAGGGTTTGTCAGCTACGATGATATCCTGGGGCATTTCCCGGATGCCGAGCAAGATGTCAGCCAACTCGAGGAAGTGTTCGCGGCTCTATTGAACGCGCAAATTCCCTATGTGGAAGACAGCGAGGTTGACATCAACGAAGCGGAAGTAACTGAAATCGCCAGAGTAAAGGAACATCATGTCACTGAAGAAAATCGGCTGGCGAATATTGATACCAAAGACCTTCTTGGCCTGTACTTCAAAGACGCCGCTCATGTTCCTCTGCTAACGGCGGAGGAGGAACTGGAACTGGCCCAAAAGATCGAAAAAGGACGCAAAGCCCGCAAGAAATTGACCGGAGGGGATGAGATTTCCCCGGAAAAACGCGCTGAGCTGCATGAAGCCATTCGCGGAGAATGGGAGGCCGTAGAACACCTGATTACTGCCAACACCAGGCTGGTGATCAGCGTGGCCAAAAAGCACATGGGCCGCGGGGTACCCTTCATTGATTTGATCCAAGAAGGAAATATCGGCTTGATGAGAGCCGCCAAAAAATTCGATTACAAACGCGGTTATAAGTTCAGCACATACGCTACCTGGTGGATCCGCCAGGCCGTCACACGCGCGATTGCAGATCAGGGGCGCACCATTCGCATCCCTGTCCACATGGGCGACCAGATCTCGCGCTTGTTCCGCATGCAACATAAACTCAAGCAGGATCTCGAACGAGACCCCACCGCCGACGAGCTTGCCAGAGAACTAGAGATTTCTCCCGACAAAGTCCATTATATGTTCCAGGTGGCGCGCAGACCCCTCTCTCTCGAGATGCCGACCACCATCGAGGGCGACGCTGTCTTAGGCGACTTCATCGAAGATGGAGAAACCCCCTCGCCCGATGAGACCACCACGCACCAGATTCTTCGCGAACAATTAGAGCAGGTCATGGAAGAACTGCCCGCCAGAGAAGCCCGCATCCTGCGGCTTCGATATGGCATCCCCGATGGCAAGAGCCACACATTGCAGGAAGTCGGCAACAAAGTAGGAGTTTCGCGTGAGCGAGTCCGCCAAATCGAAGCGCAAGCCTTACGCAGGTTGCGCCGCCCTGGCGTCCGCCGCAAATTACAGGATTTCTTGGGACCAGTGCAGCCAGGTTCGACTACTACCTGAATCAGATTTACCTGTACATGGTAAACAACATGAACGGCGACCAACTAGAAGAAACCCAAATCTCGAAAAATATAAAAACAGACCCAACAGAAATACAAAATCTCGAAAAAGAAAAAATCAACCAGACACGATCACTAATAACACCCAGGGAAACTCAACCAGCGACGATCACGAAAACAACCAGCGAGACCATCTTCGTCGAGGAGGAAATTTCGCGTGGAGAAGGCCCCCAGGAAGATGACTGGAGAAAAGCAGCTTCGCTTCTTCACAGCGGCGAAGCCCTCGAGCTAAAAATCGTCGATCAAAATCGCGGCGGCCTGATCGCTGCTTTTGGCGGGCTGCGAGGCTTCGTCCCCAACTCATATATCGCTGAACTCGATCATCTGGGCCGGGGCGAACAGGCCGATGCGTTCAAAAGGCGCAAGATCGGAACCACTCTTGCCCTATTGGTTATCGAAGCAGACAAAGAACGCAATCGTTTGATCTTTTCGGCCAAGCTGAATCAGGGCGATACGATCGCCCAACGCCTGGCTGATTTGAAAGTTGGGGAAACCATCACAGGCCAGGTCGTCAATCTGGTCAAATTTGGCGCCTTCGTTGATTTAGGCAATGGCGTCAATGGGTTAGTCCATATCTCCGAGTTATCGTGGCAACGCATCAATCACCCCTCCGAGGTGGTGAGCATTGGCGATGAGGTCGCCGTGGAAGTTCAGGAGATTGATCTCGAACGCCAGCGGGTCTACCTGAGCTGCAAAACCCTGCTGCCAAATCCCTGGAGTTCCATCACAGAGCGCTACCAGGTTGGGGATCTCGTCGAAGGTGTGGTTACATCTATGCATCGGTTTGGCGTCTTCCTCCAACTGGCTGCTGGGGTGGAAGGGTTGCTTCATCAAAGCGAATTCTCTGGCGATGGTTTTATCGCCTCGCCCGACTCGATCAAACCGGGGGATAAACTTCTCGTCCGAATAGCCAGCATCGAACCAGACCAACAACGAATTAGTCTGAGCCTCCAACAGGTGACACTCGAAGAACAGCTTACCTGGATGATGCACAAGGATATTCCATGAGAACCGTCGAATGGAACTACGCCACATCCCAGCTCCAGATGATTGACCAGCGGCTACTTCCGGGCGAACTAACAGTAGCCGTTTTCGATGACTACCGCGAGGTTTCCCAGGCCATCAGCGACATGGTGGTGCGCGGCGCGCCGGCGATTGGAGCGGCGGCGGGGTTTGGTCTGGCCTTGGCTGCTCAACAATCCACGGCAAGGAAGGTGGAGTCATTACACTCTGACATGGAAGAGGCTGCTAACTTCCTAAAAAGGGCCAGACCTACTGCCGTCAACCTGACCTGGGCTTTGGAAAGAATATTGCGCAAAACGTATTGCGTAATGGATCACGGTTCGGCAGATGATTTGCGCCTGGCGATCCTGAATGAAGCCCAACGCATCGCCGACGAAGATGTGGAAATCAACAAACGCATCGCTATGCACGGCGCGCAGCTAATCGCCGATGGCGACGTCATCATCCACCACTGCAACACCGGCGCGCTGGCAACGGTGGATTGGGGCACTGCATTGGGCGTGATCCGCATGGCGCATGAGCAGGGCAAAAAAATCCACGTGCTAGTAGATGAGACCCGCCCGCGCCTGCAAGGCGCCCGCCTGACCGCCTGGGAGCTGACCCAATACGGCATACCCTTCGACATCATCACCGACAACGCCGCCGGCTATTTCTTGAGGGCTGGCCAGGCGCAGAAAGTATTCGTGGGGTCCGATCGCACAGCCGCCAATGGTGATGTCGCCAACAAGATCGGCACCTACATGCTGGCGCTCGCCACCCACGACAACGGCGTTCCGTTCTATGCCGTGGTGCCGACATCCACGGTGGATCTGTCGCTGGCCTCCGGGGGGATGATTCCCATCGAGGAACGGGATCAGGCCGAAGTCCTGGGCCTGACGTTCCAGGGGATGTTGGCTCACCCCGAGGGCGCGACAGCCCGCAATCCCGCTTTCGATGTTACTCCGCATCGTCTGATTACAGGGATCATCACGGAGAATGGGGTTGCATATCCTCCGTATGGGGAAAATTTAGAAAGGGTTGTGAAGAAAAAGGAAACCCCATGAACATCATCCTCACCGGCTCAGTCGCCTTCGACTACTTGATGACCTTCCCTGGTCTTTTCAAAGATCACTTCCTGCCAGACAAACTCGATTCGATCAGCCTCTCTTTCCTGGTCGATTCGATGGCGCGCCGTCGAGGGGGAATCGCCCCGAATATCGCTTACACGCTGGCGCTCTTGGGCAGCAAACCGAGAGTGATGGCTACTGTGGGCGAAGATTTCGGCGAATACCGCGCCTTCCTGGAAAGCATGGGCGTGGATACCGCCTTGATGAAAGTGATCCCTGGCGAATTCACTGCCTCCTTTTTCGTCAACACCGACCGCTCCCATGCCCAGATCGCCAGCTTCTATCCCGGCGCGATGGGTTACGCTGGGGAGCTTTCCTTCCACGACCTGGACACGAAGCCTGACCTGGTGGTCATCTCGCCCAACGCCCCCGATGCGATGGTCGAATATACCAAGGAATGTCAGGAGCTGGGCATCCCCTATTTATATGATCCCAGCCAGCAGATCCCGCGCACGAGCGGCGAAGACCTGCGGGCAGGTGTGGAAGGGGCGTTCGCGCTGATGGTCAACGATTATGAATTGGAGTTGATCAAAAAGCACACCAGGATGAGCGAAACTGAAATTCGGGCTGGTCGGCGTTTCGTCGTGGTGACGCGTGGCGAGGAGGGCGCTTCGATTTACGTTGGCGACGATGAATTCAACACCCCAATTGCGCCTCCGAAGAAGATCGCCGATCCCACAGGCGTGGGCGACGCCTTCCGCGGCGGCTTCCTGACCGGCTATTCCCACGGCCTGGACTGGGAAATCTGCGGTAAAATTGGGGCTTTGGCCGCCACCTATTGCCTGGAAGCCAACGGCCCCCAGGAACATCATTTCACGCCCGGCGAATTCGTGGCGCGCTTCCGGGAGCATTTCGATGATGGGGGCGCGCTAAATGCACTGCTTGCATAACATCTGACCTTTACGCATAACGTTTTACGAATTGCGAAAAACGTAATGCGTAAGTAACTGCTCAGCCATCGAACGGATTAGCCCGAAAAAAGGGTGTGCGAAGGGGGCTGCGACCCCTTCGCACACCCTTTTTTCGGGAACTTCCCCGTTTGGCTGAGTAGTTACATGCGTAAAACGTAAACCAGCAATCAATAATTTTCGATTTGGAGATAACGATGGAATACGAAATCAAAGACACCAAACTGGCCGAAGGCGGTCGCCGCCGCATTCAATGGGCCGACCGGGAAATGCCGGTTTTACGTTCGATCAAAGAACGCTTCGAGGTGGAACGCCCCTTCGAGGGCATCCGCATGTCAGCCTGCCTGCATGTGACCACCGAGACCGCCAACCTGATGAAAACCCTCCATGCCGGCGGCGCGGAAATCGTTCTGGTCGCATCCAACCCCCTCTCGACGCAGGATGATGTGGCCGCCTCCCTGGTCATGCATGACGAAATCCCCGTGCACGCCATCAAGGGCGAGAACAACGTCACTTATTACAAACATATCAACGCCGCTATTGACCACAAGCCCCACATCACCATGGACGATGGCGCCGATGTGGTCAGCACCCTGCACAAAAACCGCCGCGAGATGTTGGAACACGTGATTGGCGGCACCGAAGAAACCACCACGGGCGTGATCCGCCTGAAAGCCATGGCCATTGATGGCGCCCTGGAGTTTCCTATCGTGGCCGTCAACGACGCCATGACCAAACACCTCTTCGACAACCGCTACGGCACCGGTCAATCCACCGTTGATGGCATCGTGCGTGCGACGAACATCCTGCTGGCCGGTAAAACCTTCGTGGTCGGCGGCTACGGCTGGTGCGCCCGCGGTCTGGCGATGCGCGCCAGGGGCATGGGCGCGAACGTAATCGTCACCGAAGTAAACCCCCTCAAAGCCCTGGAAGCCGTCATGGACGGATTTCGGGTGATGCCCATGGTGGAAGCCGCTCCGATTGGCGATATCTTCTGCACGCTGACCGGCGACATCAACGTCATTGATAGGATACACTTCGAGGTCATGAAAGACGGGGCGATCCTCGCAAACTCTGGACACTTCAACGTAGAGATCAATATCCCCGCCCTGGAAGAGATGGCTGCCGAGAAACGGCTGGTGCGCCCCTTCGTCGAACAGTTCGACCTGCCCGATGGGCGTCAGATTCACCTTCTGGGTGAAGGCCGCCTGATCAACCTGGCCGCCGCCGAAGGACACCCTGCCAGCGTGATGGACATGTCCTTCGCCAACCAGGCGCTCAGCGCAGAGTATATGGTCAAGAACGCCGATAAACTCAAGAAAACTGTCTATTCCGTGCCAGAAGAAATCGACGCCGAGATCGCCCGCCTGAAGCTCGCCTCGATGGGTGTGGAGATTGATGTGCTCACCGAAGAGCAGATCGCTTATCTCAACTCCTGGCAAGAAGGAACTTAGACAAGGCGGGGCGGCATATATGGGGGTGCGTGCGCAGCACGCATCCCCATATATGCCACCCCGAATCCTCTACTCGTAGTCTTTTAAGTTTTGCAACCACGCTTCATTGACGCCCACTGTCTTCGAGGTTCGAAAAGGAGAACATAAACAGGCGAAATGAAGCCATATCTCACCATCGCCAACATTTGTCGTACGATTGCGCGTATCGTCAGCGTCATCGTTCTGCTTCTTGGCGTCCCTTTCCTGCTTTTCGTAGGTCTGCAATTGCTTTCGGGCGAGGCAGGAAGCCCGGCTATTTTCCTGAGCCTGCTTCTCCTAATCGGCGTTTTGGCGGGCCTGGTCATCGCCTGGTGGAAAGAAGGCCCGGGGTCATTGATCACTTTCCTCTCGATGATTGGATCCTTCGCCTTGAGCGGGAGCTTGCTGCCGGGTGTTGGATCAAGGCAGGGGTTTTCCCTGTTTGCCGGCCCCCTGAATCTCCTCTTCGCCCTACTGATTCCTGGATACCACCCTGATAGCAGCCCAAGCGCCAGGATGATCCCGCCGCTCTCTTGGGCATTGCTGATTATCCCGGTTTTGCTTTTCGCCGTTTCGTGGCAGTTGAGGAAAAAGTCCCCCGAATAAATAGGGTTGTTCCGAAATAAGTATGCATCCAGGTGACAGTCACTTGCGAAGTGACTGTCACCACAGAAAGGACGATAAATGAAGACCATTCAAAGATTAAAAATTGCCGGTCTGATCCCGCTGGGATTGGCAACCGCCGTCTCGCTACTCTTTGGGATTGGCGAAATGGCCGGTGGAGATTGGAGCGGCGTCGGGCATCTGATTCCGGCGGCCATCATCATCGGCCTGATGTGGCTAGGCTGGAAACGACCGCTGTGGGCCGGGATTCCCCTGCTTATCCTAGGGGTTGTGGCGGCCTTCTACTTTACCAATGAAATACGGAGCCCGCAGGATTGGCTTCCACCGTTCCTGATTTTCATCACCCCATTGCTGCTTTCTGGATCGTTATTCCTGGGGGCTGCCTGGGTCAGTTGGAGGCAACCATGAAAAAACGTATTCTATTCTCCATGGCTGCCCTCATCGCTGCCATTCTGGCTTGTAATATGCCCATATCCGCCTTATTGCCCGAACCCTTCGAGCAAAAGATGGCGCGCTCTGCAGGCCGAAGCGCGGCGGCTGGATGAGGCCATTGAAGCCAATTTGCGAGAGTTAGAGTATGGGGGGTAAAAGCGTCTCGTTATTAAACGATTTGGTAGTTTGGTTTAATAACGGTTGGTCTTATTTAACGAACTGTCAATAAGGAGCAATACGATGCGTCGTGGCTTGACAGGAAACTATGAAACAACCGAGATTGCGGGCGAGAAGATTCGCGCTTTCATTCCTTATCCTCTTCCTCCGCAACCACCGCTGGAATTGACCGCTCAACGCCAGCAATTGCTGGAACGCGCTACGCTGGCCTTGGGTCGGCTGGATAGCGTGACCCTGCTCTTGCCCGATCCGGACCTGTTCCTCTATGCCTATGTGCGCCGTGAGGCGGTTCTTTCCTCACAGATTGAGGGGACGCAATCCTCTCTGGCGCAATTACTGCTCTTTGAACTGGAAGAAGCGCCTGGGGCGCCAGTTGACGATGTGGTGGAAGTCTCGAACTATGTGGCGGCGCTCGATCACGGTCTCAAGCGGCTGCAAGAGGGATTCCCGCTTTCCAACCGTTTGATTCGGGAGATGCACGCCATAGCGAGAAATCTCCGGGCGAATTTCGCAGCACGCAGAACTGGATTGGGGGCACCCGGCCAGGCAATGCGCACTTTGTGCCGCCTCCGCCTCTCGATGTCCAGGATTGCATGTCCGCTCTGGAGCGCTTCCTTCACGGGGAAGTCAATCCCTATCCCGCCCTTATCAAAGCCGCGCTGGCTCATGTCCAATTCGAGACCATCCATCCTTTCCTGGATGGCAACGGGCGGATTGGACGCTTGTTGATCGCGTTTGTTCTCCATCATGACCGGTTGTTATCGCAGCCGCTTCTGTACCTCAGCCTGTATTTCAAACAGCATCGCGCCGAATACTACCGCTTGCTCGACCAGGTGCGAACTGAGGGCGACTGGGAAGCCTGGCTGGACTTCTTCCTGGAGGGCGTCGAACAAACCGCCACAAATGCCGTCGAGACGGCAAAACGATTGTTATCGCTTTTCCAGAAGGACGAACAAGTCATTCAACAAGCCCGGCGCGTTGCCTCTACCACGCTGCGGGTATTCCGCGTGCTTTGTGAGCGCTCGCTGGTCACTTTGAACCAGGTGTGCGAGCGCACAGGGCTTTCTTTTCCGGCCGCCGCGCGGGCTATGCAGACGCTGGGAAGCCTGAACATCGTGCGCGAAGTGACCAGTCAGCGCCGCAACCGCGTCTTTGCTTACCAGGACTACCTGAATATTCTGAGCGAAGGGACAGAGGCGCTATGAGGCAACGGGAATTTCGCGATAACGCCCCGCATTCCCTCTTACTTAAAGGGACAGCCCGCCGTTTGTGGCGGGCGTCGGCCTGGAGATGCTATCTCCAGGGGGGTACGCTTTTATTGTATGCAATTCTATCGAATTGTCAATGAGAAGATGGCGCGTTTGACGAAGGAGTTGGAAGCGCAGTTTGAAGAGAGTGAAAGATTAGAACAAGCAATTAGAGACAACTTGGAAAAATAAATTATGGCTTGGGAAACTAAATTTTTCGGCGATTGTGCAGAGTTGATAAGAGACACAGTACAACCAAGCGAAGCGTTAGGTTTGCCTTATATTGGTTTGGAACATATCTCTCAAGGGCAACTTCCTCTGCTTGGGTTCGGAAAATCCGATGATGTGATAAGTGCAAAATCAAAATTCCTCAAAGGCGATATTTTATTTGGGAAGTTACGTCCATATTTTAGGAAAGTGATTATCGCTCCTTTCGATGGAGTATGTTCAACCGACATCTGGGTTGTTTGAGCAAAATCTGGTACAGATCAAAAGTACCTCTTTTACTGGATGGCATCCGAAGAGTTTGTTGAGATTTCAAGTCGTGGTTCCGAAGGTACTAAAATGCCACGAGCGCAATGGAAGTTTGTTGAACAAATTCAACAAAAATTACCAGATGAACCCGAACAACGCGCCATTGCAGGGATTCTCGGCGCGCTGGACGATAAGATCGAGCTCAACCGCCGCATGAACTGTACGCTCGAGTCCATGGCGCGGGCGGTGTTTCATGAGTGGTTTGTGGAGAATGAGGAAATTGAAAGCTGGGAAGAAAGCTCCTTAGATGAAATCTTTGGTAGAAAAAGCGATTGTGTGCTGACTGGTCCATTTGGCAGTCACCTCCATACTCATGACTATCGTGACGAAGGGACGCCATTGATTCTGGTGAAGCACGTGATGGACGGACATATCTTGGAGAATGGCTTGCCGTTGGTTGGCTTACACAAATTACCTGAAATGAGCAGGTATTTATTGGAGGTTGGCGACATTGTTTTTACCCGCGTCGGTGCTGTTGGTCGTTCAGCTTATGTACACCCACGTAATAAAGGGTGGATGATTTCGGGTCAAACATTGCGTGTTCGGGTGCCTGACAAAACCAAGTTGAATCCGCGATATCTTGCACAGATTTATTTGGAACCGTCGTTTACAGAAATGGTTGAACAGTATGCACTAGGTACAACTAGGCCATCTCTCAATGCAAGTATTCTGTCATCATTCAAGTTTCTATTACCACCCATCGAATTGCAAAATAAATTTGGCGAGTTCGCAGAAGCAGTTGACAAGAAAGTACAGCAAAACCTTGATGAATCCCGCACGCTGGCGAGTCTGCGCGATGCGCTCCTACCGAAGTTAATGCGGGGCGAGGTGAGGGTGAAATTGCGCGACATTGCTTTCAAGGAGCAATCATGAAAATCAACATCTATTGCGATGAAAGCGGACATTTAGAGAGAGACCAGGTTCCGATTATGGTGCTTGGCGCTTTATGGTGTGAAAAGGAAAAGGCACATGAAATCGCCAAACGATTGCGGGAGATCAAAGCACAGCACAGACTCCCTCCTGGCTTCGAATCCAAATGGACAAAAATCTCGCCTGCCAGAAAAGATTTTTACCTTGCCCTGCTCGATTACTTTTTTGACGATGACGATATTCATTTTCGCGCCGTAGTCATTGATAAAACCCAGCTCGATCACCCCCGCTTTGGACAGGATCACGACACCTGGTACTACAAAATGTATTTCGAACTGCTTCGCTTTTTGATTGACCCACAGGCGGAGCATTATATCTATCTGGATATCAAAGACACGCGCGGCGGAGCCAAGATTGCGAAATTGCAGGAGGTGCTGAGTAATGATGCCTACGATTTCGACCGGCAAATTATCAAACCCATCCAGCAAGTCCGTTCCAATCAGGTTGAGCAAGTCCAACTCGCGGATTTGCTGGGCGGCGCTATTTCCTATGCCAATCGCGGGCTTGCAGGCAATTCCGCAAAAGTTGCCTTTGTCGAGCGATTGCGTGAACGCTCAGGTCACATCCTGACCAAAAGCACACTTCTGCGCGAGCAAAAAGTGAATATTTTCGTGTGGAAGGCTTCGTAGAGTATGCCTGCGCCTCTGCCTCCCCTCATCAAACTTGCCGATTATGGCAATGACTGAGAGACCTACCTGGAAGCGCTGTATCGCGTCTACCTTGACGAGGTGGTCAATGCAGGCGTCACATTTCGCAGCTTGCCGTTGCGCGTCCAATTCCGCCCCATGACTCACGGCAAAGGATTTGGCTTTTGGCACCTGATCAGCGAAGGCAATGTCGAAGAAGATAGGACCCCCGATTTGCGGCGGTGCGAGAGAATCCGATGGGTCGCATGGGTCATCCGCAATTCCGAAACAAACCCCGATGTCCTTTGGTGGGAAAACAAACGCCAACACAATATCCACATTGTGTTGTGGTTCCGCGGGGAAAACTTCGTCGTGATCCTAGCAAAGCGCCACGATTACTATTTGCTCAAGAGCGCCTACAATCTGAAACCCCATCGCGTCCATTCGTTCGAGAAAGAATGGAAACAATATTGGGGAAAAGGCTAGGGTCGCCTTTCGGCGACCCTGGATGCTCCGTCTACACTTGGTAGCTGAGACTGTTCATAGTATATATAGTTGTACAACAAATGTCAATGGATTTT
This sequence comes from Chloroflexota bacterium, assembly GCA_016865865.1. Classification (GTDB taxonomy): domain Bacteria; phylum Chloroflexota; class Anaerolineae; order Anaerolineales; family UBA11858; genus NIOZ-UU35. The sequence goes on along the minus strand of VGOC01000046.1, from coordinate 4,722 downwards.
CCTTGAAAAATCATGAGAATCACTGAAGTATGACGAATTTCACCGAATCCACCATCGAACAAGCCGCCATTGACTGGCTCAAAGGCCTGGGCTACGCCTATGCCTTCGGGCCTGACCTCGCGTTCGATGGCACTACCCCAGAGCGCAAGAATTACGAAGATGTTATTCTCTTCGGGCGTCTGCGAGAAGCCATTGCGCGTCTCAACCCGAACATTCCCCCGCAGGCGCAGGAGGAAGCCTTCCGAAGAGTCACACGGCAAATGCAGCCTTCGCTCTTGCTGAACAATCATGCCTTCCACCGCATGATGATCGAGGGCGTCACGGTCGAATTCAAAGAGGCAGACGGGCGCACGGTCAGCAAGCCCGTGCAACTGATTGATTTCGAGAATCCCGACAACAACGATTGGCTGGTCGTCAATCAATACACGGTGGAGGCTTCGTACAAGAACGCCAAAGTCAATCGTCGTCCCGATGTGGTCATCTTCGTCAACGGTCTGCCGCTCTCGGTCATCGAACTAAAAAACGCTGCCGATGAGAACGCTACCATCTGGTCGGCGTTCAATCAATTGCAGACCTACAAAGAACAAATTCCCGACCTCTTTGTCTACAACGAACTGCTGATCGTTTCGGACGGTCTCAACGCGCGCATCGGCTCGCTCACCGCCGACCGCGAGTGGTTCCTGCCGTGGAAGACGATTGAAGGTGAAAGCACAGCGCCTCCGTCCGTCACACAACTCGAAGTGCTTCTGCTCGGCGTCTTCGAGAAGCGCCGCTTCCTCGATCTCATTCGTTACTTCGTTGTCTTCGAGCAGGACCGCGGCGCGCCAACGGTCAAGAAGATCGCGGGCTATCACCAATTCCACGCTGTCAACGTGGCGGTCGAGGAGACCATCCGCGCCGCGCCCGCCGTAGGGACAGGTCTCGCGCCTGTCCAACTAAGAGAATTGAAAGGCGTGTACAAAGCCCACCCCATGAAAGACACACAAACAATGCTCGAACAAGCTGCATTGATCGCCGCAGATTGGATGAGATGAGCAATACCAGGTTGATATGAACCCAGGAGAGACAATGACATGTCGAGATTCGCGGCAACTGTGATGCACATTCCGAGAAGCTTTCAACGCACATTCCTCGGCAATCTCGTTTTATCGAAAATCATTCTCGCAGCATTTCTGGTCGCCTGCTCCCCACAGTCTCAGGCTTCCCCCACTTCCTCGCCCGACAGCATGGTCAGCGTCCCCGCGGGCTGGTTCACCATGGGGCAGGATAACGAGCGGCGGTCGAACCGCCCCCAGCGCCAGGTTTACCTGGATGCATACGCCATAGATCGCGCCGAGGTGACCAACGCCGCCTTCGGGGAATTCATCTCTCAAACCGGATTTCAACCTGCGCGAGGATGGGATGAATCGCTGGCGCGGGATCAGGGGGATTTACCCGTTGTAGCGATTTTATGGGAAGAAGCCGATGCCTATTGCCGCTGGGCCGGAAAAAGGCTGCCTACCGAGGCCGAGTGGGAGAAAGCCGCCCGGGGCGTGGACGCTCGCGTCTACCCCTGGGGGGATGCCTGGGACGCCTCGAGGGCGAATACCGCCGAGGAAGGCCCTGGCGGCCCGCTGCCTGTGGGCAGCTACCCGCAGGGCGCAAGCCCCTATGGCCTGTTGGATATGACCGGCAATGTCGCCGAATGGGTCAACGACCATTTCGAATTCGACTACTACACCTACGCCCCCGATCACAACCCCCTCGGCCCACAACCAGTCCTCGACCACGGGCTGCGCGGCGGCTCCTTCGACGACCCGGCTGAATTCGTCGCCACGTTCTTCCGCAATTCATCGCACTCCGCGCTGCCGAACTACCGCGTCGGTTTCCGATGCGCATTGGCTGAGTCTAGTCATCCCAAATGACCGCCATATTCCCCAAAGCGCCCCACGAATCCAGGAAATCCTTCACCACGCGCTGATAGACCCAATTCCCGTCCAGCACCGTGACATGCTGCGCATCATACCCGATCAGGATGACCGTATGCTGGAAACGCGCCACGGTGGTTTGCCCTCCGTCAGAGGAGGTATAGGGAACGGGGGTGCCGCGCCCCACCCTCCCCACCACCCAGACGATGGCCGGCTGACCGGAAGCAATCTCCTCTTGCAAAGCCTGCCAGCTAAAACCACGCACCGCATCGGCTTCCAGGCCATAGGCTCGCAACAACCTGGCGACGGGGCCAGCATGCACGCCATAATCCTGTGGCGGCGTCTGCCCCCAGGCCCCGTGGACATTCCCCACGAAACCCTGATCGGGATTATCGGAAGAGGGCAATCTGGCGAAAAACGCCAGCTCGTCGATTGCCACGCCGAAATAAGCCGCCCAGTCCACCGCCGAGCGCGACTCGCAATCTAGCGCATAAGCCGGCCAACGCCCAGAAATGCCCTGGATCGAGGCCGCAGCGGGCAGCGTCGGCGTCAGTGTTGGGGGCAGAGTCGCAGTCGGCGAGGGGGTCAGGGTTGGCGAAGGCGTCATCGTTGCAGTTGGCGTATCGGTGATCGTTGGTGTATAGGTGGCAGGTTGAAAGGGAGTTGCTGTGGGAGAATTCTGTAGCGCTGGCCTTTCTTCTTCGAGAGGCGTATTCGTGGCTTCGGGAGATACGACATCACTCATCATCGAGCGCTCAATTAGCCCGCGCGCCTGCACGCCCTGACGGAAAAGCGCGTTCAGGATCACAGCCAGGGTCAGGAGAACACCGATGACCAGGATCAGGTAATAAAATCGTTTCATCTGAGACAACCGTCACGAAGGTTTCGAAAGGCAGCGCTATTGGCTCGAATCAACCCTTCGGGACGTTGGCAGAAAAAGCTATCGAATACAGATTACCTTGCCAGCGGTTGCGCGAGCTAACTCATCCGGGGTCAAACGAAATACTGCATGAGGCGTGCCAGCCGCCGCCCAAATTTCATCATATTGGAGCAAATCTTCGTCGAGGAATGTCTCGATTGGCTCGATATGCCCCACCGGCGGAACTCCCCCGATGACGAAACCAGCGCGCTGGCGCACGAAATCAGCGTCGGCCTTGCCGATCTTCTCCCCCAAGATCGCGGCAAGGGTCTTTTCGTTCACGCGGTTGACGCCGCTGGCGATCACCAAAATAGGGCGATCCGCCTCCTCTGCGCGGAAAATGAGCGATTTGGCAATTTGAGCTACCGTGCAACCAATCGCCTGCGCTGCATCGGCTGCGGTGCGGGTGCTGTCGGGCAGCTCCACGGCCTGCAAGACCAGGCCGAGTCGATCCAGGGCAGCCTGAACGCGTTGAGCGCTGGAACTGAGTTCGGACTTGATACTCGTTTTGTTCTCTCCTCTTTCTAACGGCGATTCAATGGGTAATACCCAAGCTCCTCTACGGCATCCACCATGGCCAGCACGTTCTCAGGGGGCACATCATTCATCACGGTATGTACAGAGGCCGCCATATACCCGCCGCCCGGCCCAAGCGCCTGCATGACCCGGCGCACCTCCTGGCGCACTTCTTCCGGCGCACCAAAGGGCAGGATGCGGTGCGTATCAATCCCTCCGCAGAAGACGATATTCTTCCCATAGTGTTTCTTCAATCCCTCCAGATCGGACATTTTCCCCGCTGATGTTTGAACAGGGTTCAAGATATCTACCCCGATCTCGATGAAATCAGGGATCAGCGAGAAGACATCGCCATCCGTATGGAAGAACACTTTGGCTTTGGTGCGCTCTTTGATGAACTGGATGAAATCGGCGTGCAGCGGCTTGAGCATCTCGCGGTACATTTTTGGGGAGATCAACAAGCTGTCCTGCGTGCCCAGGTCGTCGCCGATCTTGATGATATCTACGTTGTCGCCAAGTTTTGCGAGAAAGGGGCCCATCAGGGATTTGCATACCTCGGTGATCTTGTATAAGAGTGCCCTGGCGAAATCGGGATACAACGCCATGTTCAGCAGGAAAACATCCAGCCCCTGCATGGCGTGGGCGCGCTCGAAGGGGAACAACAGCCAGGGGGTGGCTACGATAGCATACTCATTCTGTTCAGCAAGACGCCGGGCCGCCTCTTCGACGTGGGCGATCCGGGTGGGGTCGTTCATATCGGGCCAGGGATATTTTTCGATCTCCTCGATGGCGGTCGCCTCGGACATGGGGTGAACGCCGGGATACCAGACGCCGGGTTCGATTTCCTTCTGTCCGCTGCCCCACGAATCGATGAAGGGGGCGTGAGGCTCGCGCTCGCGGTTGCGCTTCAACACAGAAGCAGGTTCCAGGTCCCTGACGCCGCGCACGTCGCTGTGCAAGCGGCGCATGGTGGCTTCGTCTATTTCAGCTGTGCCAAGCTCCGGCCACTCGTAGATGTAGTTGTCGGGCGCAGCGATGCCGGCCAGCTCTTTGATCCCTCGATAGGGCTTCATCTTGATGCCGGTGGCATTGCTGGCCCCGATCACGATGGGCACCCGGTCGGGTTCTTCGTGATTGATCGCAGCGAGAACGCGCTCGCGTGATGTCATGGACATATCTCGACTCCTTTTAGATTTGTAACTGCTCAGATGTCATGGACATATCTCGACTCCTTTTAGATTTGTAACTGCTCAGCTCAGCCATCGAATAAATTCGAGGCTGGCATACAAAATCCACCTACGTGGATTGGACTTTCAACCGACGCAGGCTTGTGCTGAGCTCGCCGAAGTATCGGTTTCGCAAGGCAGCATCGATTTCCAA
>VGOC01000045.1 GCA_016865865.1 Chloroflexota bacterium | reverse complement strand
CCTCATATAGGGCAAGGCGGCGGGGGTCGCCCGGTGCGGGAAAGCCGCACGCCGGTAAATATAGGGAATTGACCCTATGGCGACTACGGGGAGGGAGAGGCTCGCCCTCTCCCTTACCCTCTCCTTTCGTGCAGAAAGTAAATCTTGGGCTTCACAATTTAGGGGTTGATATTGTATAAGATATTGTCTATAATACTGTTATGAGTGTTCCGCACATTGTTATTGATACCAATGTCATCCTATCCGCTCTACGATCCAAGAGAGGCGCATCTTTCAAATTACTGTCTCTTGTTGGAACAAAGAGATTTGAAATCCATGATTCTGTTGCGCTCGTGCTTGAATACGAGGATGTAATTCAACGTTATCGAGCGGAGCTGGGTCTATCACAAGATGACGTAGCCATTTTCATTGATGCTTTGTGCTCAATGGCACGCCATCAAAATATCTATTTTTTGTGGAGACCATCCTTGCCTGATGCAGATGATGAAATGATCCTTGAGTTGGCCGTCTCCGCAAAATGTGAATACATCGTGACGCACAACATCAAAGACTTCAAAGGCACAGATAAGTTTGGCATTAAGGCTGTAACACCGGGAGAGTTTTTACAGATTATTGGCGAGGTGAAAAAATGAGCGCACTAAGTTTGCGATTACCCAAAACACTGCACGAACAACTGCGAGAATTGGCGCAAGAGGAGGGTGTTTCAGTTAATCAATTTGTCATGCTTGCAGTTGCGGAAAAAGTCGCATCAATTTCTACAATTGATTATCTGGAAAAGCGGGCGAAACGTGGTAGCCGCGAGAAATTTCTTGAAATTTTAAGCAAAGTGCCCGACGTAGAACCTGAGGAATTCGATAGACTGTAGCGGGGCTAATTATGGTCGGCGGGGCAGTTGCCCGCCCCGCCGCCACTCCCGAATGCGAACGGGATGAAGTCGAACCGCTTTGATTTGCGGGAGCGCTTCCCCGGAGGCCGGGGCCCAGTCAAGGGCGGATCAAGTGTCGATAGTCTCGTTGGCTGGCTCCTTACAAAATTGGGTGAAAGAACATCTTGATAACAGTATCATATACTGATATTATTACGGCGTGGACAGCAAACACAGGAAAACCCTGGAAGCCATCTTCGAAAAGCCTGAGAGAGTCAATATCCCTTGGCGAGATATTGAAGCCCTATTCGCTGCTTTGGGTGCTGAAATCTCAGAAGGCAGCGGTTCGAGAGTTCGGGTTGCATTGAGAGGTGGGGGAAGTAATCAATATTCGCGATGTGATTACCTTTGAAGGTACGAGTGTAGATGAACTTCAGAAGGCATTTCGAGAGTCAGTTGATGATTATCTCGAGTTTTGCGCCCAACGAAGAGAATCGCCAGAGAAGCCATTTTCTGGTAAGTTTGTTGTTCGTCTTCCCGCTGAGTTACATCGTAAAGTCTACGTTCAGGCAAAACTTGCAGATAAGAGCCTGAATGGTTGGGTTACTGAAGTATTACAGGCTGCGCTTCAAGATCGCTAATGATCTGAAATGAGTTCACTGAAATAACTCATGAAGGAGGGGGCGGGGCGGCAAACTTGCGGCTAATTAGCCCTGCAGAAAGGAAAAGTCAGAAATGCAAAGTGCAAAAGACATGCCAGCAAAACAACGTGAAGAACTACTCGGAGCATTGAAAGTCCGTTTTGAGAAAAACACGAACCGCCATAAAGGTCTTGAATGGGCCAAAGTGCAAGCAAGACTGGAAGCGATTCCTGAAAAACTGTGGTCACTCTATGAAATGGAAAGAACTGGCGGTGAACCAGATGTCGTTGGTCATGATGAAAAGACGGACGAATACATTTTCTACGATTGTTCAGCGGAAAGTCCCGAAGGACGCAGAAGTCTTTGTTACGACCGTGAAGCGCTGGAGTCGAGGAAAGAACATAAACCAGAAAATAGCGCTGTTGAGATGGCAGCAGATATGGGCATCGAGATGTTAACCGAAGAACAATATCGAGAGTTGCAGACACTTGGAAATTTCGATATGAAAACGTCGAGCTGGGTGAAAACGCCTGCCGAGATTAGAGAACTCGGCGGCGCCCTCTTCTGTGATCGCCGCTACGGCCATGTCTTCGTGTATCACAACAGTGCGCCCTCTTACTATGCCGCCAGGGCATTCCGTGGCTCGCTAAGGGTCTAAATTTTGCGAGCGAACCGATAGGCTCCAATAAATCCATGATGACTCTAGACCCAACCATTCTTTCGCAACTCGAAACATACCAAAAATTCGAGATCACCGAGTATCACATCTACAGCCGTCTGGCGAGGCGAATCGCTGACCCCGAGAACAGGAAAGTCCTGGAAAGAATTGCCGAAGATGAGCTGCGCCATGCCAACGATTGGAAGAAATATACCCAAAAGGATATCAAAGCAAACCGCTGGGAGGTCTGGAAATACACCTTTCTCAGCCGCATTTTCGGTTTCACCTTTGGCGTCAAGTTGATGGAACGCGGCGAGGGGAAAGCCCAGGCCAACTACGCCGATCTCCGCCGGGCAGTCCCTGAAATCGAGAACTGGATCAGGGACGAAGCCGAACACGAACAGGCCTTGCTCGAGATGCTCGATGAGGAAATTTTGCAATACGCAGGATCGGTCGTCTTGGGGTTGAACGACGCCCTGGTCGAGTTGACCGGCGCGCTGGCAGGGTTGACCCTGGCCCTGCAGAATACAAAGCTGGTCGCCCTCTCGGGCCTGATTACCGGCATCGCTGCGGCTATGTCCATGGCTGCGTCAGAGTACCTTTCCACTCGCTCCGAGCAAACCGAGAAACGCCCCGTGCGCGCAGCGGTCTATACTGGCATTGCCTACATTATTACCGTCACCCTGCTGATTTTACCTTACTTGCTTTTCCCCAATTTCTATATTGACCTGGCGTTGGTATTGACGACTGCTGTGCTCATCATTGCAGTCTTCAACTACTATATCTCCGTGGCGAAAGATGAGCCTTTCAAAACTCGCTTTATCGAGATGAGCGCACTATCCTTTGGGGTGGCTGCCATTTCATTCGTCATCGGATACATCATTCGCCAGTGGTTGGGCATCGAATAAAACCCACTCACATCAAATACACTTCCACCAGCTCCCCCGCTGGCAAGCCGGTTGCATCGGGAGGAATCTTCAGTAAGCCGTCGGCGCGCGCCAGGGTGAAGATCAGGTTGCTCTTGCCAAAGATAGGCTCGGCGAGGTAGCCCTCACCCCCCTCCCCTGGCTCCTCCCCCCTCTCCCAAGATCGGGAGAGGAGGGAGGGGTAAATCAGGCGCACGGGCACCCAATCTTCGCGGCCAGCCTGGGAGGGCAGATTGACTGTGAGAAACGCTCGAACGCTCGGCCATGGACGAGCCGTGCGCTCGCCCAGGAGCGCCTTGATGACAGGGTTGACGAACAAATGCGCATTGACCAGGGCGCTGACGGGGTTTCCTGGCAAGCCGATCACGGGAACGCCATCACAGACCGCCAAGATGGTGGGCTTGCCTGGGCGGGTGTTGACGCCATGCACCAGCACGCCAGGCCGACCCAGCTCATCGAGGATCTGCGAGGTCAGGTCACGGGCGCTGGCGGATGATCCGGCTGTGATCACCACCAGGTCACATTCCGTTTTGGCTCGCCCTGCCGCGGCAGCCAGATCGTCATAGGTATCCGGGATGATGCCATAGAAGATCGGCTGGCCGCCTGCGCTTTCGACAGCGGCGCTCAACGTATAGGCGTTGATATCGCGCACCTGACCAGGGGCGGGCTTTTCAACGGGAGGGATGACTTCATCGCCGCTGGAAATGAGGCCGACTTTTGGCTTGCGGGCTACAGCGATTGTAGTGAACCCCAGGGCCATCAACCCGCCGATCTCGGCCGGACGCAGGCGTGTGCCGGCAGGGATGACTTCCTGCCCCTCTTCGACATCTTCTCCGATTTCGATCACGTTCTCTCCAACCGCCACAGCGCGTGAGATTTCGATCTCCTGGGAGCGCACCGGTTGGGTGTATTCAAGCATCACCACAGCATCTGCGCCTTCGGGCAACATCCCTCCGGTGTGGATCAGCACACACTTCCCAGCCGTGAGGTTCACCTGTGGGGCCGCCCCCATAGGAGCTTCGCCAGCCAGCTCGAGGTAGATCGGCAGGCTCTCACTGGCCGCGAAGGTGTCGGCGGCGCGCACGGCGTAGCCATCTACAGCGGCTCGTGGGAATTCAGGCAAGGGATGCGGAGCAGTCACCGGGGATATCAGAATCCGCCCCAGAGCGCGTTCCGTATCCACCTGTTCGGGATCAGGATCAGCATGAAGGTGGTCGAGAAGCTTTTTCAGGGCGTCGGCGGGGGGGAGGAGGGTCAAGAATTCGGGCATGCGAGTTAGGAGTTTGGGAGTTAGGGAGATAGGGGTTATGGGGTTAGGGGTTGCGGGTTAGTGAGTCCAGAAGGAGAAGGTCAGCAGGTAGACGGCGAGGCTGTAGGTGAGGATGGCGGCGAGGTCGAGGGCGGTCCAGTGTGGTTTGGCGCCGGCGGCGATGCGCGAGAGATACCAGATGAGAAAGAGGCCCAGCGGCAAGGCCAGGAAAGTTGGCCAGGCGATATCATCGGGCAGACCGGCCAGCATGGCAACGCCGAACAACAAGAACGTCGAAAGAACCAGCAGATCAATCAGCCTCATGCCGCGTCGCCACCCCAAACGGATCAAGAGCGTGGGGTGTTCACGGCGCAAATCTCGAGCATAGTGTCGAAACTCGAAAACGAATAACATGGCATAGTGTAGCAGTGTCAGCGGAAAAGTGCTCATCGAAAGCAAGCGATGGATGTCCTGCGCTTGTAGTATATAAGCCAGGGCGGGGACGAAATTAGCGAGCACAACCGAAGGGATCAGACCTCGGTAGATGGTATCTGCCAGGCGCAAGGGTGGAAGCGCGGAGACGAAGGCGCCCAGGGCGATCAAAACCATTACGATGTATACCCCGACTGAAGCCCCACTCGAGCGCATCAAAAGTAAAGTGAAGGAGGTGGTCAGCGTGAGCGCGGTCAGGCCCACCCACAGAGGGATTTCTCTGGCCAGGCGTGGGTTGATCTCGGGTCCCGTCATAAGTGGGTCATCCTGACGAACGGGTGATGAGTGGCCGTGAGCAAAATAAGCATAGAGAAAATGCGCGCCGAGTTGCAGGCTGATCACCCAGGCTAACCCCAGCGCGAAGATACCCATGTCAATGGTTGCGCCCAGATAATGGGCAATGCCGACGCCGAGGGTGTATACAAGGGCGGCATCCAACAGAAGGAGCGGCTGAGAGATTCGCAGGATATGTCGTGCGTAATTCATGAGAGCAAAACGTAAAAACGTTCAACGTTCCAATGCGGCGCGGATTTCCCGCTGGTGAATCTGGTTGTGGCGATACATCAACTTGATGATCTCCTCGACCTTTGCCTCGCCCAGCCAGGGATGACGGCCTGATTTCTCCAGGTCAGCGTGTTCGAATCGGGTGACTATCTGGATGGTTTTTTCCCTGGCTGCGAGGAATCTCGCCATGAGTTCGCTGGGGGAAGCGCCTTCGAGCTTGCCGGCCTGGTATTCGTTATAGGAATCCAGGTCGAAATCCCCAGGGACGCCTACGCCGGTCTCGACGATTTGAGCGACCAGTCGTATCATGCCCTCTTCGGCCATCACGAAATGGGCCAGGATCTGTTCAGCCGTCCAGGCAGCGCCCTCGGAGTAGATTTGCTGTGTCCACTGACTGGGGTTTAGCTCATCGAAAAAGGCCCGGGATTTCTCAGCCGAACTTCGCAGGCGATGGCATAGATGTTCGATTCTAGCGCTCATGGGATTCATTCGCGATCCTCCTCTTCACGCTCCACACGTATATCCAGGCCAGGGATTATACCCCAGGACATTATCAGTACTTCACGAAAACTGGATCGAAGACCCGTTGCTTCGGTTCACTCAGCACTGGCCTCGGGTCGCCCGGGGACGGGCTTTTGATCTTTTTCGTGATCTACAGATTATATTATAGATCGTCTATCGTCTTTCGCCTAAGAGACTGTTTTAAAAGTCGCCAGAAACCACAGATAAACACAGATGAACGCCGATTTTCTTGATGAACAGCCGTCTTTCATCGCCGAAATCCCTTTTATCTGTGTTCATCTGTGGCTGATTTGAGTTTTAAAACACTCTCTAAGACCTCTTTGTATAAATCCAGTATGCGGGAGGCGATAATCCTCCAGTCGTAATTCTGAGCGAACGCCGTTGCTTGCTGTGACAATCTTTCGCGCAACTGACGATCGTTGAGCAGTGTGGTCAACCGTTCGTTGAGCGCATCCATATCACCCACGTGGATGTGATACCCTGTCTCTCCATCTTGCACCAGGAAGGCCAGGCCGCCCACCTGTGAAGCCACCACAGGAGTCCCGCAAGCCATAGCCTCCAGGGCTACCATGCCGAAGGATTCATAGTGGGAAGGCACGATCACCACCTCAGCAGCCGAGTAATAATAGGGCAGCGTCTCCTGGCTGCGGCGGCCCAGGAAGGTCACGAAGTCATCCAGGCCGTTTTCGGTGCTCAGGGCTTGCAAGCGAGACATCTCCTCGGTCATCGCCTCACGGCTGGCCTCTGGATCGCCGCCGATGATGGCTAAGCACAACGGCTGATCTCTGAGAGCGCCTTGCCCGGCCATCAAGCCAAGCGCCTGGATGAGCGTGTCTACCCCCTTGAGAGGCTCGATACGTCCAACGAACAGCAACATCTGATGGTCGGGGCGAACGCCGATATACTCTTTGGCTTCATCGGCGGGGATGGGATAGAAATGGCAGGTATCCACGCCGGGCGGAATCACGACGATCTTCTGCTCGTTGGCCTGATAGAGCCATTGAAGTTGAGCCTGCTCGGCTTTGGTCGCGGCGACGATTCGATCGGCCAGGTTGATGACTTCACGCTCGCCAAGGATGCGATACTCCCCCTCGGCTTCTTGCGCATTTCGAGCGATGCGTTGTTTCATCACCCCCAGGGTGTGGAACATGTGGACCACAGGCGACCCCCATGCGGCTTTCAGATCACGCGCCGCAACGCCCGACAGCCAATAATGGCTGTGGATGAGATCGTAATGTAAACCCTTCTTCTCGGCAAAATGCAGGATATGAGCCACGAAGGTGGGCAGATATTCGGCCAGCTCCTGCTTTGGCAGTGGAATCTCTGGCCCCGCTGGCACGTGCACAACCCGATTGCCATATCCCAGATCATGGGAAACCTGGGGGACATGCTCATCCTGGGAGCGGGTGTATACATCCACAGCGATCCCCCTGCGCCCTAATTCGCGCGTCAGCTCGCGCACATAGACATTCATTCCCCCCGTGTCTTTCCCGCCCAAGATCGCCAACGGGCAGGTGTGATAAGATAACATGGCAATACGCATCATCCCAAACTTGCCTACTTTCGAGTTTACCTGGTATAATTTCACCTGACGCCACTGTGGCTCAATGGTAGAGCAATCGCTTCGTAAGCGATGGGTTATGGGTTCGATTCCCATCAGTGGCTTTTTTGATTCTATCATGAGCAAAACAAACCAGGAGAGTCATCATGCGCGTTTTCATCGCTGGAATCATGCAAGGCTCGAAAAAGGGGAAAGGCATCGTCAGCCAGGATTATCGCCAGATCATTCGGGAGGTCATCCACGAAAAATACCCCTCCGCTGAAGTTGTCGATCCGTTCTCGTTGTTCCCCGACAGCCCGGAATACGACGACGAGCGCGCCCGCCAGGCGCTCCTGACAATGGCTGAGGAGGCCGGCAACGCCGACATCCTGATAGCCTATCTGCCGGTAGCCAGCATGGGCACCGCCATCGAGATGATCCGCGCTTACGACAACGGCAAAACGGTGATCAGCATCTCTCCGATGGCGGAAAATTGGGTTGTGCGTGCTCTCTCCCAGCGCGTCTTTTCCACGCTGGATGGCTTCATCGAATGGATGCGCTCTGGTGGGCTTGAGGGGCATCCAGTATAATTTATGTATGCCCAGAGAACTGACCCCCATCGTCATCGGAATCGCAGGCGGCACCGGATCGGGGAAAACCACCGTTGCCAATGCCGTCTTAGAGAAAGTCGGCGCGCACAAGATCGCCTTCCTCGCCCATGACGCCTACTATAAAGACCTGAGCGATTTGCCATTTTCCGAACGGGCCAAGATCAACTTCGATCATCCTGATTCGCTGGATACGCCATTGCTCATCAAACACATAGAGAGTCTCAAAAATCGGCAAACCATCCAGGCGCCGATCTACGATTTCAAGACCCATACCCGCTCAGCCCAGACCTTCCCCATCGAGCCGCAAGCAGTGACCATCGTGGAGGGCATCCTGATTTTCGCCGAACCAGAGCTGCGCAAGCTGTTCGACGTGAAAATCTTCGTGGATACCGACCCTGACCTGCGCTTCATCCGCAGGTTGGAGAGAGATATCGCAGAGCGCGGGCGCACAACCCAATCGGTGATCAAGCAATATCTGGATACAGTTCGTCCGATGCATCTCAAATTCGTCGAGCCGTCCAAGCGCTACGCCGATGTGATTATCCCCGAAGGAGGCTATAATATCGTCGCCCTCGACATGGTGATTGCGCGCATAGAAAGTCTGCTGGCTGGCAATCAAGGTTGACTCTTCAAGCGGAGTAGAACACTGAATCCTGGCAAACACCGCCTGACCATCATCCGTCTCCTGGCCTTGTTGTTGGTCGTTGTCATTACGATCTTCGTGTATTCGGTGCGCGATCAAGCCGAACAGCTTGCGGTCTACGGGTACCCGGGCATCTTTTTCCTGGCTTTGCTGACCAATGCCACGGTGTTCCTGCCCGCCCCAGGCATCGCCGTAGTCTTCGCCATGGGGGCAGTTTTCGATCCGCTCCTGGTAGGCATTGCCGCCGGAGCCGGGGGCGCACTGGGGGAGCTTTCCGGCTATCTGGCGGGTTTCAGCGGGCAGGCGGTCGTGGAACGCGCCGAGCTGTATCGCCGCCTATCGAACTGGGTACAGAAGTACGGTTTCTGGGCGATCTTAGCCCTGGCAGCCATCCCCAACCCGACCTTCGATGTGGCCGGGGTCGCCGCCGGCGTGCTGAAGATGCCCCTGCCAAAATTCTTGCTGGCGGTCTCGATTGGCGTAACTTGCAAGATGATCTTGTTCGCGTACGCAGGCGCCCAGTCCATGACCTGGGTATTGGGCAAATAGATCACAAAAAAGGAAAACATCATGTCAGACTTTACTGCCGTAGATCATTTCATCGAAAACCATCTCGAAGACAGTCTCGCCGAACTTACCCGGTTGTGCGCCCAACCCAGCGTGGCGGCGCAAAATTGGGGCCTACAGGAAACAGCTCAACTCGTGTCAGAGATGCTGCGAAAGCGGGGCTTCCGGGTAGAAATCATGCCCACCGATGGCGCGCCGGTAGTCTTTGCCGAACGCGCCGGAAAGCGCAAAGACAAAACCCTGCTGTTTTACGACCACTACGATGTGCAACCCCCCGAGCCGTTGGAGCTTTGGGAAAGCCCACCCTTCGAGCCTACCTTGCGGGATGGCAAGCTCTACGCCCGGGGCGTCAGCGACAACAAGGGAAATCTCACCGCTCGCCTTCTCGCCCTCGATGCCTTACTTGCAAAGGAAGATAAACTGCCCTGCCATGTCAAGTTCGTCATCGAGGGAGAGGAAGAGATCGGCAGCGTGCATCTGCCTGCCTTCATCGAGGAGAACCGGGAACTCCTGGCCGCTGACGCCTGTATCTGGGAATTTGGCGACGTTGATTTCGAAGAGGCACCGATTCAATATGTCGGGCTGCGGGGCATCTGTTATGTCGAGCTTTCAGTCGAGACCGCGGAGAGCGATGTCCACTCAGGATTGGGCGGCTCGATCTTCCCCAATGCGGCCTGGCGGCTGGTTTGGGCGTTGAACACCCTCAAAGACCAGGAGGAACGCATTCGCATCCCAGGTTTCTTCGATCCGATTGTGCCTTACACCAGGCGCGATGAGGAGCTACTCGCCGCGCTGCCAGACCCTGCCGAGGAATATAAAACCCGCTACGGAGTGAAGGCTTTCCTCAAAGGCTTGAGCGGCGGCCTGGATTTGCGGCTGGCCGAGGTTTTCGAGCCGACCTGCACCATCTGTGGGTTGACCTCGGGATACCAGGGTCAAGGCTCGAAGACCGTGCTGCCAGCAAAAGCCTCTGCCAAAGTAGATTTCCGCCTGCTTCCAAACCAGACACCCAGGCAGGTGATCGAGCAATTGCGCGCCCACCTGGACGCCGAGGGCTTCTCCGATGTTGAGATCGCCTTTTTAGGCGGCGGCCCTGCGGCCAGAACCGATCCCGACGACCCCTTCATCCAGCTCGTCGTCGCTACAGCCGCAGAGGTCTATGGCCTCCCCATGAAGATCGTCCCCATGGTCGGCGGATCAGGGCCGAATTATCCCTTCGTACATGTCCTCGGTCAGCCGGTAGCGACTGCGGGGTGCGGCTATCCCGGCTCGCACGCCCACGCTCCAAACGAAAATATCCGGTTGGACTTGTACGTAAAACATGCCAAACATGTGGTGCGGATTCTGAAGGCTTTCAGTGAAGAGTAAAAAATTCGACGATGAGTATTTGGTTGCGGCAAGAGACCGCGCTATGTAAGGAGAGATACTATGTTAGTAGGTGAAAGAATGTCTCATCCGGTGATCACCATATCGCTGGATCTGCCCATTACCGAGGCGGTCAACCTGATGCGTCGCGAGCATATCCGCCGAACCCCGGTCATCAAGGATGGCAAGCTGGTCGGCATCGTTTCCGATAAAGACTTGCTGAACGCTTCTCCTTCACCGGCCACTTCTCTCAGCATTTGGGAGATGAACTACCTGCTGAGCAAAATCACCGTGGGTGATGTGATGACCAAGGAAGTGTTGACCATCACAACAGACACGCCCATCGAGGAAGCCGCCCGAATCATGGCGGACAACAAAATCGGCGGCCTGCCGGTTGTGAAAGATGATCGCGTGGTAGGCATCATCACCGAGACCGATCTCTTCAAGATTTTCCTGGAATTGATGGGTGCGCGCGAGTTCGGTGTGCGCGTGACCGCCTTGGCGCCAGACAAAGTAGGCCAGTTAGCTGCTCTGGCCAAGGCTGTTGCTGAAGCAGGCGGAAATTTCGTCGCCTTCGTTCAGACCCTTGGGGAAGATCCCAGCAACCGCGAAGTGACCTTCAAAGTCACAGGCATAGACGAGGCGCAAGTACGCTCCGCCATCGAACCGCACGTCGAGAAGATCGAAGACATCCGCACCAACAGTTCCTGATTCCGCTATATCCAACGGAAGACAGATGCGGGGGCGGCTTCGCGCTGCTCCCACATCTGTTTTCCGGTATAATTCGGCTATGACTTATCCCATCGTCGCCCTAGATATCGAAACGACTGGCCTGAACCCCGAAACCGACGGCATCATCGAAATCGGCGCTGTCCGCTTCAAAGGGGATCGCGTCGAAGATGAATGGCACAGCCTGATCAATCCGGGCCAGCGCATCCCTGCCTTCATTACAAGGCTGACCGGCATCACCGATGCCATGGTGCGGGATCAGCCCACCATCCACCAGGTGCGTCACGAACTGGCCGCCTTCGTAGGCGACGCCCCTGTCCTGGGTCACAATGTGCTCTTCGATCTATCCTTCCTGAGAATCCACGGCATCCTGAGGGGGAACGAGCCTTTGGATACCTACGAGATGGCCGCCGTGCTGATGCCAAACGCCGGGCGCTACCAACTTGGCGCGCTGGCCCAGGCTTTGAATATCCCGATGCCAGCCACGCATCGGGCGCTGGACGATGCCCGCGTGACCCAAAAGGTTTTTTCCAGGCTCTATGATGTGGCGCTGCAGATGCCCATCGAGCTTTTGGCTGAAATAGTCCACCTGGGCGATGGAGCAGCAGACTGGCTCGGGTATGGCATCTTCTTCGAGGCCTTGCGCGCTCGATCCAGGGAAGTTGTCCCAGCCCGGCAAGCGCGAGGAGGAACCTTCGGGCCGCTCTTCGATAGTGGGCGCTCCCGGGATGCTGAACCCCTCATGCCTGTCGAACACCCCCGACCCCTGGACGCCGAGGAGGTGGCCTCTATCCTGGAATACGGCGGCGAGTTCTCCCAATATTTCGAACACTTCGAACAGCGCCCCGAACAAGTGGAAATGCTCCGCGCGGTCACCCAGGCCCTATCGAAAAGCCAACACCTGATGGTCGAAGCGGGCACCGGGGTTGGAAAATCCTTTGCCTATTTGATCCCGGCGGCGCTCTGGGCGATGAAGAATGGGATGCGGGTAGTCGTCTCGACGAATACCATCAATTTGCAGGATCAACTGATCAACAAAGATATCCCCGACCTCAAGGAAGCGTTGGATATTGACCTATTCGCCACGGTGCTCAAAGGGCGCGCCAACTACTTATGCCCGCGTCGGATGGAGAATTTGCGCAAACGCGGCCCAGAAACCCCCGAGGAAATGCGCGTGCTGGCAAAAATATTGGTCTGGCTGCACCAGGGAGGCAGCGGCGACCGCGTCGAGATCAACCTGAACGGCCCGCTCGAGCGCGAGGCCTGGGCGCACATGTCGGCGGCGGATGATGGCTGCACCGCCGATAATTGCCTCAAACACACCGGCGGGGCTTGCCCGTTCTACCGCGCCCGGCAGGCCGCCCAGAGCGCCCACCTGATCGTCGTCAACCACGCCCTGTTGCTGGCCGATGTGGCTACAGGCAGCCGGGTGCTCCCCGAATACGACTACCTGGTCGTTGACGAAGGCCATCACCTGGAAAGCGCCAGCACAAACTCCCTCAGCTTCCGCGCCACCCAGATAGACTTCACCCGCCTGCTCAGGGAAGTGGGCAGCTATCGCTCCGGTTCCAGCCAGCTCTCCGGCATCCTGGGCAGACTCTTATCCCTGCTGAATAAAAAAATCCCCCCTGACAAGTACGCTGCTTTCGATCACCTGGTCGAACGGGCCAGCGACTACGCCTTCCAGATGGAGAGTCTCGTGCGGGGGTTCTTCGATACCATAGATCATTTCCTCTTCGAGCAGCGCGAGGGGCAGCCCATCGGCCCCTACCCCCAACAGGTGCGCATCTTGCCGGGGACTCGCGTACAGCCGGCCTGGCTCGAAGTGGAAATCTCCTGGGAAGAAGCCCATAAAATTGCCGCCGCCCTGCTTGGCCAACTCGAGCAAATCGTCCAGGCTATGGTCGAACTCTCCAAGGCTGGCTTCAGGGATGCCGACTTGCTCGAAGACACCTACCACGATGTCACCAATGTTTACAAACGGTTCAAAGAAATGATGGAGAACATCGAGGCGCTGGTCTTCGATCCCAAACCAGATGGCATCTATTGGGCGGAGATCCGCCCCAATGGGCGCGGGATCACCCTCCAGGCCGCGCCGCTGCACATCGGCCCGCTTGTGCAGAAATATCTCTGGCACGAAAAACACGCTGTGATCTTGACCTCGGCCACCCTGACCACCGCCGGGGAATTCGATTACCTGCGCGGCCGTCTGTACGCCGAGGATGCCAACGAGCTGGCGCTTGGTTCCCCCTTCGATTACGAGAATTCCACCCTGTTGTACATCCCCAATGACATCCCCGAACCCAACGATCAGAACGGCCATCAGCGCGCAGTCGAGGGCAGCCTGATCCACCTGTGCAAGACGACAGGCGGGAGGACGCTGGTGTTATTCACCTCCTACGCGCAGCTTCAGCGCACCTCCCAGGCCATCAGCCCCGCGCTGGCCGATGCGGGCATCATCGTCTACGAACAGGGCGAAGGCGCATCGCCGCACTCTTTGTTGGAAAGCTTCCGCGACGCGGAACGCGCCGTTTTGTTGGGGACGCGAGCCTTTTGGGAGGGGGTGGACATCCCTGGCCAGGATCTATCCGTGTTGGTGATCGTCAAACTGCCTTTCGCAGTCCCCTCGGACCCGATCGTGGCCGCGCGCGCCGAAACCTTCGAGGAGCCTTTCTATCAATACAACCTCCCTGAGGCGATCCTGGAATTCCGCCAGGGATTTGGCCGCCTGATCCGCACCGAGTCCGATCGAGGGGTGGCTGTGATCCTCGACCGCCGGGTGCTAACCAAACGCTACGGGCGCATGTTCATCGACTCCCTGCCGCAGTGTACTCAACGAATAGGCTCGCTGCAAAACCTGCCCCAGGAAGCCGCGCGATGGTTGAATCTATGACCACTACGCATTTCCAATTCCATGCTAAAATAAATCCGTAAATACACTTCCACCAGTTCGTCACAACAAGGCAACAATGCGTGGATATTAACGCTATTCGCGACCGGGTGATAGGAGGTAATTACCTCGTCAAAAGCCATGCCGTTTCGCATGCCCTTAAAGAAGGCTTCGAGCGTAATCATATGGTAGAAGCCATTCTCAACGGCAAAATTAATCGAAACCTATCCTGACGATAAACGGTGTCTGATATGTGGCAGAACAGAAGTAGATGGGGTCAAGCTCTATTTGCACATTGTTTGTGAGTATGCTGATCTCGTGTATCTGGAATTTGTTACTGCATACATTCCTGATGAAATCCTTTGGGAAACGCCACCCTATAAACGACGTAGTATGAAAAAGTAACAGAAGAGAAAATGGAATCGATACCTAACCCTGTATGCGGAGAGCATCAAATAAATAAGAAATGGGGTGAAACGACTTTCGAATATTCGGATGAGGGGATTACTATTCAAGTGCCGAATGTTCCAGCCTGGATATGCCCGCTTGATGGTGAAGCGTCATTTACTCCAGAAATGGTAGACGAAATCATTTTTACCGTTCGCGAATTAATCGAAATAGCAAAAAAGGCGCGAGAAAGACGTTCAGTATTTACGGAGTATATTGTAGCCGTAAGCTAAGAGCTTCGGAGTAGCAAAAGGCCACCCAGATGGAATAGGTCGTGAGAGTAGTAATCTCGCTCATAGCTCTTTTCGTCTTTGCGTTGAAAATTTCTGTCAGCGCCCAGACGATCCCCGAACCCGAATTCATTTCTGTTTCTGACGAGCGCGCCCTGGGGAACGATTGGTCGTCAGACCCTTCTGTTTCGGGGGACGGCCGTTTCGTGGCCTTCCTCTCCGCGGCCGACAATCTCGTCCCTGGCGACACCGACAGCGTAGCCGATGTCTTCGTCCGCGACCGGCTGAGCGGCGTCACCGAGCGCGTCTCGATCTCCTCGACGGGAGAGCAGGCCGACGCGCCGTCGGAGAGGCCGATGATCTCCGCCGATGGGCGCGTGGTGACCTTTCAAACACAGGCCGCCAATCTGGTCCCCGGCGATGATCTCACCCAAATGGATATCTACACCCACGACCGGCTGACCGGCATCACCGAACGCATCTCGGTCAACGACCGCGGCGAGCGCGGGGATGGGGCCTCGACGAACCCAAGCATCTCGGTGGACGGCCGCTACGTCGCCTTCCGCTCTGAGGCGAGCAACCTGGTCCATAACGACGCCAACGGAGTAGCCGATGTGTTCATCCGTGACCGACTGACAGGCCATACCTTCAGGGCATCGGTGGGCAGCCGCGGGCAGGAGGGGAACGCCCCCTCGGGCGAACAGGCGCTGCTCGCCCCCGATGGGCGCACGGTGATCTTCAGCTCCCAGGCCGGCAGCCTGGCCATCGCCATCTCCACCGATCCCAGGCTCTACCTCTACAACCGCGTCCTGGCGCAGCTCAAATATATCAACCTGCCTGTGGACGACCGGGAAAGGATCATCTACCAGATTGGGATGTCGGAGGCGGCCAATAAGGTGGCTGCCCTGAACCTGGTCAACGGGGAGCTCTTCGAAATCCTGATCTTCGACCGGCAGACCTACCAGACCCAAACGCTGACCAGTTTCCCGGCCACCGAGGAGGCCCTTGCCAACCCGCCCCGTATCAGTCTCTCCAGCGATGGCAGCGTTCTGACGGCGCTGATCCCCAAGGCCAGACACGACGCGGAACTTCAACGTTATGACTTGAGCGCCGACGGGACCCAGACGGTCGCATCCGGGGATCTGCTGGGACAGGTCGGCGCGACGGCCGATGGGAACGGCGTTGTCTACACCCGGACGATCCAGGGAACGCCCCAGGTCTTCTATCAGGACGTCGCCGAACGCTCGCAGCCGGGCTACGTCGTTTCGGGAAAAGCCACCGACGGCGTCGGGCAGCCGTTAGCCCTGGTCACGATCACGCTGCGGAGCGGGGCTTCGACAAGAACCGATGGGAACGGGTATTTCCTCCTCGGCGGCATCCAGCCCGGAAGGGAGTCCGTTTTCCCCTCGAAAGAGGGGTACACCTTCGAGCCAGGCTCCCTCCCTCTCGAGGTGGGTTCAGACCTCGAGGGCCTCCATTTTCAAGCCTATCCCGAAGGAGTGCTCGAAGAAGCCCGCAAAGACCTGGGCATGCCCTACAGTTTCGAGCGCGGCGAGAGCGGGCCCTATCACGGCTATGCGGCGGGGTACTGCACCGATTTGGCGCTGGACGCCTACGCCTGGGGCGCGGACTACGACATCCAGTTCGCCCTGGAGCAGGATTACCGGGCGCATCCCGAGCACGTCTACCGCTGGCGCGATGCTCGCAACGCGGATGACATGTGGCGCTACTTCGCCTACACCGGTCAGATGCTGCCGAACGCCGCGCCCTACCAACCCGGCGACATCGTTTTCTTCGACTGGGACGAGGACGGCGAGATAGACCATGTCAGCCTGCTCTCCGAAGCGACCTCCGAGCACCGGCCTAAAAATATGTACGACGCTACCGGCGTCATCAACAGCAACCCAAGTGGGCGGGCGGCTGAATTGCCCTGGGAGTCGTTCCACGAGCGCACAGCGCGCGGCCATGCCCGCTGGAACGGCGCTTACGAAGTGGTCATCCCGGCGATGCCCGAAGGCCGGTTCCTGCAAGTGTTGGTGGGATCGGCGGAGGTCTCCCTGCGACTGCTGGCCCCGGGGGGCGACCCGCTCTCCGAGGGGGAGCGGCTCATCCCTGGAGGGACGTTCTTCGATTTGGGTTGGGAGCAGAGCCTGAGCGTGTTCTCTCCCCAGGCGGACGGCGTGGAGTACCTGGTCGAGATCGTCAACCTGAGCGGGGAGATCACGCCCTTTCGATTCCTCGCCCAAACGCTGGCAGACGGCCTGGTCACGGCTCGGGCGGAATTCGAGGATCAACTGAGGCTGGGCGAACGGCGCGCCATCCCGCTGATGCTCAGCCAGGATGGGGTAGGAAAGTTGTCGCTGGAGATGGGGGGCGAGGCGGAGGGTCAATAGGTAGGGGTCAAGATTCTGTACACGGTAGGCTGGAATATGGATAATCAGCAGATCACGAAAGAGATCGGAAGCCCGTCACTTCGACCCTGCTCAGCGTTGACTTGTGGGGGACAGTTGCTATAATGATATTCGTGGATTGCAATATATAGCGTTTCAGGCTGATGCCTTCCAGGATCTTGCCGCGAAGATGAGATTGACTGTTCTTAACTCAAGATTCAGGCAAGTGTCAGATATAGGCTGTTATGATGAGGGTTTCAGCTGAGTACATGTTGGGTGGCTCGTTGGATACAAAAAGAATGTTTTTGGGTGTGGCTCTGCATATCAAGAATAGTTTATTCGAGAATTTCTTACCAAATAACAAACTGCCTGGATATTTTCGAGTAAAATAGGGCCAGGAGAAAGCGTATGGCTACATTTCCATTCGATACAGATACTCTAATAGCACTTTGTAGACAGAATGACGTAGCAAAGATTGGGCTATTTGGTTCAACCGCGCGGGGAGAAGCCAAAGAAGAAAGTGATCTCGATTTTCTTGTAGAGTTTGGAACCCCAAAAAGTTTATTAGATGTAGTCAGGTTCGAACGCCAATTGTCCGAAAGTTTAGGGAAAAAAGTTGATTTGCTAACTGAATCAGCAATAAGCCCATATATTCGAGAAAATATTTTGCAGGATTTAACGGTTATCTATGATGTCAAGTGATATTCCATACATCCGCCATATATTGGACGCAATTGAGCGCATAGAAGAGTATTTACAGGGCGTTTTTGAAGAAGATTTCCACCATGTCAATTCGCGGACGAAAGTATACCAGGGATTCGCGGCAACACTGCGCCAGTAATTTTCGGCAACGCTGCACCACCCAAAGGGGTGTGCAAAAGGCAATAGGCCGCGGGAAAAAGAACCAAAAAGCATGCCGCAACCAGGTCTGCGAACGGAATGAAGTCGAACCGCTTTGATTTGCGGGAGCGCTTCCCCGGAGGCCGGGGCCCAGTCAAGGGCGGATCAAGTGTCGGTTGAAAAAGCGAGCAGGCCCGCCCATCTCGGCAGGATGGCGTTTGTTGTGAAAGAGGATGAAACGTGTAATCCAATCCACATAAGTCTGTTCGGTGCGGTAGGAGTAGTCCCGCAAGGGGATGCTTCGCGATGTTTGGTGCGGATGGCGTCACGCACTTGATCGAGGAGTTTCTTTCCCTTCGGAGGGACGGGAGGTGAGTTTGGTTGCATATTGCACCTTTGGCAGGAGTTTGCTATACTGTGAGCAATTCTAACCGATTTTTCATTCCATGCCGTATAACATCCCAACCCGGCTAGGAGGTTATACGGGCAGCCCATAAGCCATTAGGCCGTCCGTATAACCAGGTGTTCGGCGGCATAAGTTTAGGTAACATTTTCTTTCGTTGGCTCGAACGAAAGAAAATTGTTGACAATACAGTACGTAAAGATGTATATTAATCGCGAATCAAGTGCTGGCTGAAGGCAGTACAGACGCGTGGTCAGTAATGATCGCGAGAGCCAAAACACTCTAATATGCCACTAGATAATCCTCCCATATGTCCTAAGCACGGAATTAGGATGGTCCTTCGAACTGCGAAGAGCGGCCAATTCGCGGGAAGGCCATTCTTTGGCTGCCCACACTATCGTGATCTCAATTGCCGCGAGATTGTGAATTACGACCCACGGATACACGGTCAGATTGAACAAGCTGCCACAAACCGCGTGGCACCGCAACCTGCGGTAGATTTTCAAATCGACTTTCCTTCGATTTCGTTCAAAGTGTCGCCTGAGGTTCTATTACCGGTTGATATTCGACCGAAGCGCGACGGCCTTCAATGCGTTCTTTTAGAAGCAGTGGGGTTTCCTGAGGATCTACCAGCCCTATTGAACCGAGTACGGTTTGATCCGCGAGCCAGGCGAGCACTTACACAATGGCGCCTCGACTTTCCTTTGCCGTTGGAAGATCAATACACTCAGCTGGATAGGACAGTCCTAGCTGTAGTTGAAAAGATTCTACTAAGGAGCCAAGTAACATTGGTATCTCCAACCGCGGGAGAAGTCGTCGACAGGCTAATCTTGAACGGTAAGGAAGTCGAGGATAGCGTTTGGCTAGATGCAGGGAAGCGAGTTGCTTATTCTTGGAAGGCGCCGTATCGCCACGAAAGTTTCGATAGCAAAGAAGAAGCTATTCTCTATAACGAACTTTTGCCCCAACTAGCTCCAGACCGAAACATCTACGCTTGGACCATTCCCCAAGTTTCAGCAGCCTTCCTCACGAACGGCTTGCTTAAGCCAGAATCCAATCAGCGCGTGGACTTCTTCATTGCTCATCCTAATGGAACGCAGATAGTAATAGAAGTTGATGGTGTTCAACATAAGGAAACCAAAGAAGCTGACGAACATCGCGACAGCCTCCTTCAGGTTTCCGGAATAGAAGTAATTCGTATTCCGGTAAGTGAGATTCGTGCTAAATCAGGGACTCACCTTTCGACTCTTAAGCGAGCATTAGAGTCCATGCCCGCTCTAGATGCGGACCTCCAACTGTTGCCGCCCGAATTGGCTCTCCTGCTAGATCGCGCAGCGAGCCAGATGCAGGTTGCACTTCTTCAGGCATTAAAGACAGGCCAAGTGAAAATCAGTGGAGGCAATAATCAATGGAAGGTTACTGTTCCTAGTCCTTCTTGGTGTCGGGATAAAGAAATCTGGTTCCACCTCACCCGAGCGGCTGTCGACGACTTTATCGCCCTACTGCGGGCAATATATAAAATCCATCACGGGACGGCTTTAGACCTCTCAATCGAACTAGTTCAGAAGCCAAAAGCGGAGGTCGATCTTGCCATTCTGTTCGGAGAACAAGTGAGCTCGCACCACGCCCGAATCATTTTAGAGATAAACGATCTCTATCTCCCACATTCGATTGAACATACGCTCCCCATCTCACCCACAGTCCGCACTTTCTATCCCGATCATCGCGAGGTTGAATATGTGTTGTCCTACATCTTCAGGAAGAATACATTCTGGGAGGGCCAATGGGAAGCCATCAGTCGCGCGCTGCAGGGGTGGGATTCGATAGTATTGCTGCCAACCGGTGGAGGAAAGTCCATTGCCTTTCAACTTGCTTCGATGTTGATGCCCGGTCCATGTTTGGTTATTGACCCTCTCATTTCGCTGATTGACGATCAACTCGATAATCTACGCTCGGCAGGCATAGATCGGGCTATCGGCATCACCGGCCAACTCTCGTTCGAAGAGAAAAATGCTGCACTTCGCTCGTTTGCGCATGGTCATTACCTGTTCTGTTATGTAGCTCCCGAAAGGCTTCAAATGGAAGACTTCCGAGAGGCTTTACGCGCGGTAACCACAGGGTCTCCAATATCCTTGATCGCCATCGACGAAGCACATTGCGTATCAGAGTGGGGCCATGATTTCCGAACAAGTTATCTGAACGTGGCACGTAACGCCAGGAGATATTGTGAACGTGACGGATCTGTGCCACCGCTCATCGGGTTGACAGGAACCGCATCTAAGAGCGTTCTGAAGGATGTGCAACGAGAGCTCAGCATCGAGAGCTTCGACGCCGTAATCACTCCGAGATCCTTCGACCGTCCGGAGTTGAACTTCCGAGTTGTGCAGTGTCGATCGTCTGAAAAAGAAGCACGTCTTATCGGATACATAGCCTCACTGCCTCAAGAGTTCCAACTATCGCGAAACGTATTCTTTCAGCCGCGCGGGGAGAAGACCATGGCAGGCTTAGTCTTCTACCCCCACGTTAACGGTGAAATGGGAGTAACTGGAGGGTACCAAAAGCTCAAGGATGAAGTTGGTTCGGTGGCAATATATAGCGGCCAACCTCCGAAGGGGACTCCTAAAGACAAATGGGACGAGCTAAAGATAGCTTTTGTCCGCCAATTTAAGCATAATGAAGTCACAATGTTAGTCTGCACGAACGCCTTCGGAATGGGAATAGACATGCCCAATATCCGATACACCGTCCACATGAACCTGCCTCGATCTATTGAAGCGTTCTATCAGGAGGCTGGAAGAGCGGGCAGGGACCGCTTTAGGTCGGATTGCTGCCTCATCGTTTCAAATGATCACCCGGAGAGGACGCGTAGACTGCTCAATCCTGCAACGCCTCTCTCAGAGATATCTCGTATCGTAAAGGAAGTTCCCTGGGTGGAAGCGGATGACATCACTCGAATGCTGTTCTTTCATGTAAATGCGTTCCTCGGGGTAGACGTAGAGGAAGTAAATGTCCGCCAATTGATTCAGGAGTTAGGGGACATCCAAGAAAGACGCACCGAGGCCATCGTCTACTCGCAGGAGGATCGAAATGATCGCGAAAAAGCAGTGCACAGATTGCTGACCCTAGGAGTAGTAGAAGATTATACAAACGACTATGCCCACAACCAAATTCACCTGAGGCTCTCGGGAATCGAAAAAGAGCTTGTCCTCCATCATTACTTGGAGTACATTCGAGCTTATGACCAACGCATGGCCGAGGTTTCAGAGGCGAACGCTAGAACCATCATGTCTCTTGACTACATTCCATTTGTAGAAGCCCTGGTCCGTGAATTACTCGTTTTTATTTACAGCACGGTTGAACTCGGACGGAGACGGTCACTGGCAGAAATGCTGCAAGCGTGTACCAGCGGGAAGATTCGTCAAGGCATTCTGAACTATCTACAATTAGGAGCCTACTCGGAACTTCTCGCCGCCGCGATGGATCGAAAAGAACCATTAGGCCTAGTGATCTCAAACCTACCGGCACAAATCACATCTCCCAACGATGCGGCCGAGCTGCGCGGACAGACAGCGCGCTTGCTAGAGTCATTTCCCAATAATCCTGCCCTTCTCTTCATCCGCTCTCTGGCTGAGTATTTATGCAGAGATCGCGATGTAGAGATCGCGCTTGACAATCTTGGCGCGGCGATTCAGTTTGCTTTATCTGATACTGGCTGGGCCCTCCCAATCGAAGAGGTAGCGACAGCCGCCGCCCAGCTTGCTGATGTTGCCAATAAGACTGGCGAGGATTTCGGAACCCAAGTCATTGAGCGCTATCTGGCGACTGCCCAAGAACTACGCCCGGCAGCAAGGGCCATCATAGCGAAAGCTGCCCCAGAGGTTTCCTATCTTGCTGCTGAGGCCTTGATAGGTCTACTCATTGACCAGATCGAAGACATCTTGCAATAGGGAGATTCACAAAATGACTGACCATAAAGAACGATTTCTTGAGGCCGAGGAGCAGGCCACTAGTCTTGCTTCCCAAATGCGAGAACTCAAGAGCAAGATTGATGCTCACACTGAAGCGACATCCTCACTGACCGAGACAAGAAAATCCGTTACTGCACTCCTCGGTGAGGTGGCAGAGATGACACAGGGCATGCCATCAGTGATTTCTAAGCTATCGGAGATTGGCACACCAACTATTCTCGATTCTATCGAGACTTCTCGTGCGGAGACTAGCAATAACATCGTTCGGGTATTTGAAAAAGCTTCCCGCCTCCTATGGATCGCGATTGCGCTCAACGCAGTTAGTCTTATCGGCCTTGTTTTCCTGATCATATTGGTACTCTTGCGGATGAGATAGCAGTTCCCCGGTTTCTTTGCCAGTACGATTCGCATCGACCAAGAAGTTGGCGGAGCGTTCGCGATGGTGAGGGGTTACGTGTTTTCAACAAGCCTTCGAGAGCAAAAAGCCGCCGAACAAATCGTGCACCTGACGTGTGGGATTCTCCGGCATTTTCAAGCATTTTTCTGGCTTCGGGCTTTTCCTGCTCCCAAGCATTGTCCACGCCCGCCCACACGCAGGTAACGCAAACCGTTGGGCAGTTCCTTGCACAAAAATCACATGCGGGCGAAAATATTGGATGGAAAAACCTTTTTCATGGCATTAATTATTTTTGACTTTGACGGTGTTCTTGCAGATACTCTTAATGACTTGATTCAGTTCGGTCAGGAAGTTTGTGATGAATTAGGTGTAAAACATGTTGTAAAAAAAGATGATCTAAGCAATCTCGAAATCATGTCCTTTGCGTCGTTCGGGCGGGCATGCGAAGTTCCTGAACATCTTGTAGATGAATTTGTTCAAAGTTGTTTGAAACGCTTCGCCGAAAAGAAATCCCCGCCTGCTATTTTCAATGGATTGGGTAATATTGTCAGAAATCTTGCTATTAATAACACGCTTGCTATTATCACAACTAACTCATCGCAAAATGTAAATGCTTTTCTTATCGAACATGGTTTAGATGAATGTATTCACACAGTGTACGGAATAGATATTCCTGGTTCCAAGGCACAGAAAATATCAATTGCACGGGATCAGTTTTCAGCAGATACAAAGCGAGAATCAATGTTTATGGTAGGTGATTCGTTAAGTGATATTAGCGCGGCCAAAGAGGCATCTGTCACAAGTATAGCGGTGACTTGGGGGCATCAGAGTTTGGAACATTTGCTTTGCGGTGACCCCGATTATGTGGTTCGTTTTCCGCACGATCTTGTTGAGGTAATCGAAAAAACAGCATGAGAGAGGCGTCTTTTCATTTGTCATAGTACTATACACAAAAACTGCCCAGTTATGGTAGGCGGGGTCATCGCTGATCCTTCGCTGTCGCTCTGGACAGGCTCCCGCCCCCACTACAGAACCGGACGTGCGAGTTTCCCCGCATCCGGCTCCTGAGTATAAGGGCTGTTGTCATCAGTACCACAACAACGAACCTTACCATTGTCGCGGCTTGATACCTGAACTGGTTG
>VGOC01000044.1 GCA_016865865.1 Chloroflexota bacterium | reverse complement strand
ACATCCACGATGCCGAACTTCTGCTCTGGGTTGGCCGCCGCAGCCGCAGCCGTGGCGTCGCCCAGCAGAAAGCCCACCGAGACGATCAGGTCGCAGCCCTCTTCGAGGAAGGCGTTGAGGTTGACTTCGTAGTCGGTTTGCTGCTGCGACTCGAGGTACTTGGCCTCGATGCCCAGATCGGCCACGGCGTCTTCCATGCCTTTCCAGGCCGTGGCGTTGAACGACTTGTCGTCTATGCCGCCAACGTCAGTCACCTGGCAGGCCTTGAAGACTGGCGCAGCCTCTTCGGCGGGCGCAGCCTCTTCAGCAGGCGCAGCCTCTTCGACTGGCGCAGCTTCCTCTGCCGGCGCAGGGGGTTTGCAGGCCGCCAGCAGCATCGAGGAAATGATCAACAGGGTGATCGAAATCCATGTGATTTTCTTGATATTCATCGTGTCTTCTCTCCTTGAGAATTGTCTGATTGGTTGAAAGTGGACAGGTTTTTATGTGATTGATTTTTTTTGCCAGGCACCACCTCCTTTCAGAGTAGATGTTCGAATTGTCCCGACAATCCGAAAAACACTAATGCGAGAACGGCCGCAACCGCCAGGCAGCCTTGAATAACTGCCAGCGATGTGCCAGGCCACGGGGCTCGAAAATCAAGAATAGCATCAGCGTAAAACCAAAGAAGAGCGGGCGTAAGGCCTGGATCATCCCTGCTGCGGTAGCTGGAAAGAGCTTCACGAAGAACGGCGCAGAAAGCGTCGCGCCTTCGATGATCAACTCCACAACCGTTGCGCCGAAGATAGCGCCCAGGTTCGTGCCCAACCCGCCAACGACCAGCATTCCCAATAGTATAACCGAATCAACGAGATTGAATGTCTCCGAATTGATGTGTCTCAGGCTGTGGGCCATCAAGGAACCCGAAACGCCGGCGTAAACTGCCGCCAGGAAAAAGGCTTGCAGCTTGTATTTGAAGAGACTCACCCCCAGTAATTCTGCCGCCAGGTCGTTATCACGGATGGCGACGAAGGCTCGTCCCAACCTGGAGCGCGAGACGTTGTGCGCAACGGTTGTTGTGACGATCAGTATCGTGAGCGTCAGGTAGATATATTTTCCAGGCTCGTTGAACTCGACTCCAAACATCACCGGAACATTCACGTTCACGCCTTGAGCGCCGTTGAGCACCTCCGGGAATGCCTGGCGGGTGAACCAGGGGATGATGAATTGCGCCGCCAATGTCGCCATGGTCAGGTAGAAGCCCTTGACTCGCAGCGACGGCAGGCCGAACAACAAACCGATTACCCCTGCCCCGAGGGCAGCCGCAAGGAGCGCCGCTGGAAAGGGCCACCCCAGGCTGTTGACGAGAAGAGCTGAGATGTAGCCGCCGACGGTCATGAAGGCGGCCTGTCCAATCGAAATTTGTCCGGTGTAACCAGTCAGCAGGTTCAAACCCTGGACAGCGATGATCGAAATCCCGATGCGGTTGACCAGGGAGACGATGCTTTGACTGGCATAGAGCGGCAGCGTGTAGAGCGCAGCCAGGAAGAGCAGTAACAACGCCCACTGCCAGCGCTGTCGGATCGTGGACATATCGTAGGCGTAGCTGTAATCGAATTCGCCTGCAGGTCGCTGGATTGCCATGGGCTAGATCCTCTCGATGCGTTTCTGACCGAACAGACCCTCTGGCCGGATGAGCAGCACGATCATCAACACCACATACGGCATGATTTCAGCAGAATTTCTCACGACGGCGACTTTGGAGACTTTTACTAAACCCTGCGATAACCCGATCATCAGCCCTCCCACAATCGTCCCAGGGATCGAGTCCAGGCCGCCGAGAAGCACCGCAGGGAACGCTGCTAAGACGATCAGCGATAAACTGAGGTCCAGCCCGCTCGAAGTTGCCAGCAGGACGCCGCCCACCGTTGCAACCACACCGGCCAGGCCCCAGGAGATGCCAAAGATGCGCCGGATGCGCAGGCCGGCGCTCTGCGCCAGTTCATGGTCTTCGGATGTAGCCCGCATGGCTAATCCAGTACGGGTGTATTGGAAGAAGCCTCCAATGATAACCACGCCAACAATGGCTACGACGAATGACCAGACCAGATTCTGTTTCAGGATCAGGTTGATTGGATTGCCTTCATGTACCAGGGGGGTCGCAATGATGTACGGATCCTCGGCGGAGAAGATTTGAGGGAAGTTTCGTTGTGCGCCCCCGAAGACGAGCAACGCCAGACCCTGGAGGGCCTGACTGAGACCTAAGGTCATCAAGATGATCGAAAGTAAAGGCTGTCCTGTCATTGGGCGGAGCGCCAGCCGTTCGATGGCAAATCCAACCAGGGACATGATGACGACGGCCAGCAAGATGGATAGCCACAAGTTCAAGCCGATCCCAATGGAGAGCCACCAGGTGAACAGCGCGCCCAGCAGGAGCAATTGTCCCTGGGCAAAATTGAAGATATAGGATGCCTTGAATATCAAAACAAGTCCCAAAGCGATCAGCGCAAGCGGGCCGCCCGCCAGGATCCCTGTCACTGCAAACTGGGGCAAAAGCTGCCAATTCATGCCGGATTCTCCTCCGATTCCAATGATGCGATATGCACCATGGTCTCGATGCTGCTGGTGCGCCCATCGCGATACCTGACCACCGCGCTCACTTTACATTCTTCCCGACCGTCGTACATGGCATCAATGATCTCCTGATAGCGTTCGGCCAACAGGCCTCGGCGCAGCTTACGGGTGCGCGTCATCTCGGCCTCATCGGCGTCGAATTCTTTGTGCATCAGCACGAACTTGCGGATACGCGCTCCGGGGGGTAGCGAGCTGTTCACGCGTTCTACATCTTCCTGGATCAATCTGTAAACCTCCTGCTTTTGGGAGAGGTCCAGGAAGGTTGTGTAAGTAATGCCTTTTTTCTCCGCCCAGCGGCCGACATTGTCGAAATCAATATTGATCAAGGTCGTGACGTATTCTTTGTCCTCCGCCCCGATGGCCATGGCGTGTTGGATATATGGGCTGAACTTCAGACGGCCCTCGAGGTATTGCGGAGAATATTTATCCCCGCTGGACAGGGTGATCATGTCCTTGACGCGATCCAGGTAGATCAGATGTCCATCATCGTCAATGTAACCGGCATCGCCCGTATGGAACCAGCGCGTTCCTTTTTCGTCCACAGAAAGGGAGAGGGCAGTAGCTTCTTCGTTCTTATAATAACCGGTAAAAATATTCTTGCCGCCGACTAAAATTTCTCCATCAGTGGAGATCTTGAATTCGATGTTAGGGAGCGGCGTGCCCACGCTGGCAAATTTGACATCATCGTCCCGGTGCTGCGTTCCTGCTGCGGCGGTTTCGGTCGAAGAATAAACCTGTTTCAGGTTGATCCCCAGGGCGCGGAAGAAGCGCAGCATATCAGGGCTGAGGGATGCGCCGGCTGTGATTGCAGTGCGGATTTTGGTTAACCCCAATTGGCCTCGCAGAGGCCGGAAGACGAAAAATTCGCCCAGCCAGTACAAAAATGTTAGCCAGGGGCTTGCCGGTTTCTTTTCGTAACGCAGATCAGCCACCTTGTATCCGATGGGTAGAAATAACTTGTACAAGAATCGGTTGATCCAGGCGCTATCGTTGATGCGCACCTGGATGATGGCGGTCAGGTTTTCCCACAGCCGGGAGGGATAGAAGAGGAAGTCGGGGGCGATTTCGCGGATGTTTTGCTGAATGGTTTCCGGCGCTTCGGGAAAATTGACGATAACCCCGTACATCACATGAGGGGTTACAGCCAGCGTGTGCTCAGCAATCCAGGCCAGAGGGGTAAAGGAGAGGACGTTGTCTGTATCCTGGCGAGGTTCTAATAAATGGAAAGTTTCTACCGCCGACAGGAAAATATCATGCGTGAGCATAGCCCCTTTGGGTAGCCCGGTTGTGCCAGATGTATAACAGAGGTTGGCGAGGTCATCGCCTGCGCCTTTGGCTACCAATTCATCGAATAGATGAGGTTGCTGTTCGTGCAGTTGGACGCCAAGTCTCGATACCTCGTCGTAGGAAATCAGCCAGGGATCATCATAGTTCCACATGCCGCGTGGTTCCCAGTAGATCACCTTCTGGATGTTGGGGATATTTTCTTTGATCTCCAAATGCTTATCGCACTGTTCTTGATCTTTTGCAAAGGCGAACCTGGACTCTGAATGTACGATGACATATTCCATCTCGCTGGGATTGGCGTCTGTGAAGATGCCTACTGTCACCCCTCCTGCGGCCATGATGGCAAGGTCAGCCCATATATACTGGCGGTCATTATCCCCGACGATGCTGATCTTATCCCCCCGTTCCAAACCCAGGGCAACCAGGCCTAGCGTGAGATTACGCACCTGTTCGCAGGAATCCTGCCAGGTATATTCTTGCCAGATGCCGAGGTCTTTCTGTCGGATGGCCACCTTACTCTCCCCATAGTGGGCAACCTTTTCCATGAAATGTTTGGGAAGCGTATCTGGCTTTTCCATAAATAAAAGTCTAATACTCTTGTCCTAGATAGGCCTGGATGACTGCCGGATTGTTTCGGATCTCCTCGGGTGCGCCCTCGGCGATCTTGCTCCCGAAATCGAGCACGACGATGCGGTCGGCGATATCCATCACCAGGCCCATATCGTGTTCGATCAGAACGATGGTGGTGTTTTTCAATTCATGGATATCCAAAATAAAACGGGCCATGTCTTCTTTCTCTTCGAGGTTCATGCCCGTCATGGGTTCATCGAGCAGCAGCAGGTTGGGCTCGAGCGCCAGGGCGCGGCCTAACTCGACGCGTTTGCGCAGGCCGTGCGGCAACGCCCCGACGACCGCCTTGCGGATGTGCTCGATCTCCAGGAAATCAATGATCTCTTCAACGACGCGACGATGCTCGATATCCTCGCGATGCGCGAATCCCCAGTAGAGCATACAGGCCAACATCCCGGAACGCATCTGCACATGCCGGGCGGCCATCAAGTTATCGAGGGTGCTCAGGCCGGTGTAAAGGGCGATATTCTGGAAAGTGCGCGCGATGCCTAACCTGGCAATCTTGTGGGTAGGGGTTTTGGTGATGTCCTGGCCTTCGTAGGAGATGGAGCCGCGATCAGGGCGATAGAAGCCGCTGATGCAATTCAAGGTCGAAGTTTTCCCTGCGCCGTTAGGGCCGATGATCGCCAATATCTCCCCCCGCTCGACCTCGAAACTGACGTTCATCAACGCTTGAGTGCCGCCAAAACTCAAGGAGATATTATCTACGTTCAGATGAATGGGGTCTTTGCTCATAGAGAGTCTGGCTAGCATAAGGTGGAAAACACCGAACTATCCCGATCGTTACGTCAGGCTCCCGCGGGCATTTGTTTTCTGCCATATCGGCGCAGCAAATGAAGAATAAAGGTAACTACTCAGCCAAACGGGGAAGTTCCCGAAAAAAGGGTGTGCGAAGGGGGCGCAGCCGCTTTGCGTTCGCACACCCTTTTTTCGGGCTAATCCGTTCGATGGCTGAGCAGTTACGAATAAAGTTATTAACTTTACTGATTATATCATATTCGGATTTTAGCAAGGAGGAATTCGGTTAACGCGATACGGCTACCTTGACTATTCTCCCCGCTCGATCGAGCGTCAGCCGCGCGTATGATGGATGCACGCGGTAGGCGTCGTGAGTCTCTTTGCTCATGGTGACCACCCGCCGCTGGGGATCGGTGGAGGGGCGGAATTTTCCGCTCAGATTGCCCGTCGGACAGGTGTGACCCTGACAGCAACATTCGGCGTGTTCGTAGCTCAGGGAGAGCTGCGCGCCCTCCATGCCGGGGAGGTATTGCTCGACGACGCGTTTGACATGCCGCACCACATCATCCGGGATCGGCTGGACGCTGTCGGACTCCCCGGCGCGGTCGCAGATCGTCTTGACCTGCGGCGGGCTGTCGGCATAGCGTTGGATTTCTTTGGATGGTTTTCTTGAACCTTTCAGGTTTCCAAAACCTGACAGGTTTCTAGCGTTCGCCAGGGGATCGCCGTAGAGAACGAACGAGATCAGAGTCTTCTGGTCTTCCCCATCCAGGTACCCCTGACGTTTGTGCATCTCCCTGGCCAGGTGGATCTTCGCCCTGCGCAGGGCTTCGCCAGCAGGAAAACCCCCTTGTAGATATTGCCAGAAGGCCTTGCCCAACAGGTCGGCGGCGTTGAGGGGGGTGGTTACAGAACCATAGGCGATGACGGTAGAACCCACAACCGCCTGACTGCCGGATTGCAGGAACTTCAAGGCCAACGACCCTTCCACTGGGCGGTCGAGGATGTGCGCGCCGTAACAGGCCTCGCTGAAGACCACCTGGGGAGCGCGGCCTCCATCCACCACATCCTGAGGCCGAAGGGCGATGGGGTAATCGGGGCCTTCGTCAACGGGCTTCAGGCCGGGCTTGGGATAATTGGCTGGGTCGCGGTGGCCGTACCACTCGGCCGCGTCTATCAGGCCGTGCAGGTTGAAATAGCCCAACCGCGCAGCCGGTTCGGGGATGTGGTTGTGTTCCCCTAACGGAGGAGAGGTGATCAGGTGACGTGGCTCACCGATGGCGCGGAACACCGAGTGCGCCGCCCGCTGCCAGACCTCGGCGGAATAGCCGAAGCTCTGGGGGTCTCTGTGGTGGGGCAGCAGCCGGTCGAGCAGAAAGCGCAAAAAGGCGCGCATCCGGCCTGTGTGTTGCGCCCTTGCTGCGGCGTGCCGCCTGGTGATCTCCTGCAGCGTGGTCAAGAGGAAACTGGACTCTCTGCCCGCGCCGCCCGGAAGACGGCCTACCGGCCATTCGGGGATGAAGTAGTTTTCGTCGCGGGTAGCGTAGGGGTTGTCCGATGGCACATCGCGATCGGTGTCGTCGGTGGGATTGGGCAGATGATGGTATGGCACCACCTCCGGCCCGCCCACGATCAACAGCGCTCCGATCATCGCGCCCTTCGTTTTCAAGGCCGAGTCCAGGTCGGCCAGAGCCAGCTTCAATTTCCAGGGGTCATCCGGCGGGCTGGGTTTCAATCCCAAACCGGCCATGCCAACGGCGTCATCGGCGTAGACCAGGATCGAACCCCAACCCGGTCGCTCCCGCAGGGTCAACACCAGTTTCTCCATGGCGTCGTCGAGGGCGGCGGAATTTTTGGGGCCGAACTGGCGATTCAGTCCGGCGCGGGTGCTGAAAACCACATATACCGGCAGGCGGCCGTCGGAGCGGATCACGTCGGACGCATCCAGACGCCGGGCGATCTGCGCCAGTTCTTCTTCCACCGGGCGCGGGGTTCCCTCTTCGTCTGCTCGATCTTTTCCCAGCAAATCTCTCACCGCTGACCTGGCTTGCTGGAGTTCGGATTCGATGTCAGGCTGATGATCGGGTTCGGGGTCTGGTTCTGGCTCGAGGATTTGCTCGACGACGACGGGCGCTTCGGACGGGGGTCGAGGGGGGTCGCTGGGCTTCGAGGAGATTTCCGCCTCCGCGGGGATTTCTCCCTCACCCCCGGCCTCTCTCTCGGGGAGAGTGGGGAGAGGCGATGAGATTCCACTCACCCATTGGTAGAGAGGTAAGGGGTGAGGGGCAGGCAGCAGATTCCACCCCAGGGCTGCGGCGACATCGGCGGGGACAGCAATATCAATAACGGCTTCCATGCGTTCAGGCCACAGCGCTTGATAGGGATTCTCCTCTCCCCAGATTCTTCCCGCTGCCTGTCCGCCTGGATCGCTGGAGGCAGCGCGATGCAGCAAGGCTACGGCCTTGTCGGACATACCGCCGCCCATCATGCTGTCCGCCAGGATCAACATCACCGGGATGCAGTTCGGCCATCGTGCGTGATAGTGTTCAGCGATGCTCCTTATGGCCGATTTTGGGGTATCTCCTTGAGCCCAAAGACTTCTCAAGTGGGTCACCCCCACTAACGGCGGAATCGGCTCCCAGGTCAGCGCCAGGCTGATCTGGCGATGGGCGGTATCGAAATCTCCCTGAGCGAGCGTTTTCCGGGCCAGACTCAGGGGCAGAGTCCAGGCCGGGGTCGGGCGCGCCAGCTTCTCATCCAGAAAGCGTCTCCCCCCCAGGGCCTCCACGCAGCCCCGAGCCTCGTCCATCCCTTTCGCTCCGCGATCATCCATTATTCTAACGCGCAGAATTTGAGCCTCCAGGAATTCCGGGTCGGCCTGGCAGATCGTTTCGATCATCGGTGGGGTGTACTGTGCCAGAGGCGGCCCTTCGCCGAGCATAGCCTGGGTGTGGAGCAGGCGCACATAGAGATCGTTCTCGTAGGATGTCAGCCAGGCCAGGGCGGTCTGGCGGGCGAAGCGATAGGCCTTGACCGTCAGGGCGGTGTGGAGGATGTCCAGCAAGTATGAGCGCGGCCAGGGGTTGCCGGCGGGGAGGGGTTGGATGGTTTGCATAGGTGTTTGTCTTTTGTTTTCATGCGACCCGAGGACGGGTCTTTGATCCAAGATTCATGTGATCCAGTTTTCATGAAGTACAGTTTCGAATTTTTTCGGGTTGTGCACCAGATTGAGAGCCACGATGGCGGCGAGCTGGCGTTGAGTGCTGATATCGTCCGGCGCAAGTTGGGCGGCTTTGCGTAACATCATCTCGGCGTTGGCGTAATCTTTGGTTTCCTTCAGGGTCATCCCCGCTTGATGGTATGGGCGCGAGTCGTCGGGAGCGATGGCGATGGCCTGCTGGAAAGTTTGCAGGGCCAGATCGTATTGCCTGCGCTCGTGATATGCGCATCCCAGCTCGATGTAGGGATCGCCCCAATCGGGCATGTAGTCAATGGCCTGGCTGAGGTGCTGGAGAGCCTGATCGAGTTGACCGTTGCGGCGCAGCAAATGTCCCAGGGTGTACAGTAACCTGGCTTTATCGTCCGAGGGGAGTTCCTCGCCTGAGGTTTGCAGCGCCCTTTGAGCTGCCTGGATGGCCTGCCGTTGATCTCCCGCCTGAGCTAGTGCCTGGGCCTGGGCGATCAGGACTTGGGGATTCTCCGGGTGTTGTGCGGCCAGGCTGTTCAGGGATTCCAGGGCTGCTTTCTCCCCATGGACGTGGCGTTTGAGTTCGATCATTTTCAATAACAGATCGGTCGTAGGCAGGATGCGCACGGTGGCGGCTTCCAGCGCGGCCAGCGCTTCAGCGTGTTTGTCCAAAGAAATCAAGGCCTCGGCCTGGAGCAACAGGGCTTGAGGGTTCCCCGGCTTGATTTGGAGGACCTTCACAGCATGTCGCAGTGCGTCCTGCGGGCAGCCGTGTTTCGCAGCGACCTCCGCCAGGATCAGGTGTGGTTCGGGGAGGTCGGGCGACAGGCGCAAAGCTTTTTCGGCGCACTCCTCAGCCTGTCCAAGCTCTCCACTGCCCTGGTAGATTTCCGCCAACGACAGCCAGGGTTTCGGATCCTCCGCGGCCAGGGTAGCGGCGCGTTGTAAGTTGAGGATGGCGGCGTTGCTATCCTGCGCGGCGCGATGGGCTTCGGCTAATTTTTGATAGTGAGATGCCTCGACCGGCTCCAACCGGGCGGCTTTCTCGAGATAGGCGATGGCCTCCTGGATGGCTGTGTCTCCTGATTCCTCCTGCCTGCCGAGCAACAAGTCTGCGGCCTGGGTGAGCCAGTATGGTTCGTTATCCCAGACGGCTAATAGCGCCCGGATGGCTTCGAGCTGGGCGCGATGGTCTTCGAGGCGGCTGGCCAGGGGAGCTTCAAGGGCGTAGAACATCGGATAATTGGGATGGGCGCTGCGGACGGCGTTGTCCAGGGCGGCATGGGCGGCCTGATACGCCAGGCTCGGATCGGCGCGAGTCAGGGCGATGGCTACCTGAGCCCATAGTTCGGGGTGCATGATCTTTTCTTCCGCGGCGGTCTCGTAGATAGCGAGCGCGGTTTTCGCGGCGCGTTTCCACTCTCCGCTCGCCCGTAGAGCAGCCAGATAGGCGGCCTTGTTTGCGGGCGAGGGAGACAGGTCAACCAGGGCGTTGGCATGTTCGAGGCTGGGTTGGAAGACCGCCTGCCCACGCCCAAGCCAGGTAGCCAGGCAGCTTTGGGAGTAGCTTGTATCCGCCTGGGACGCCCGTGCAGAGTCGAGGGCGCGCCTGGCGGACAGGATAGCGGCCTCGAATTGACCAAAAGCATGCTCCGAGACAGCCGCCTCCCCGGCGGCGTGGGCATGGATCTTCAGCAGGCGGCATAAGCGCTGATGCTCTGCGCGGAGCACCAGTAGACGAGCCAGCTCGACAGAAGGGCGCGGCTCGGAGGGAGCAATTTTCACCGCCTGGTCGAGCAGGTAAAGCGCCGCATCCCAGACCTGGCACTCGCTGGCGGCATCGGCGAGGGCTAGATGAATTGCCAGGGAGGAGGTAGGGGCGATATTCATTTCGCCGAGAGCGAGGAGCGCCTTTTCCAGAACCTTCCTGGCTTCCTCCGGATTCCCCTGGCGGAGATGCAAACGTGATCGCAGGGCAAGCGCCCGGGGGTGGTTTGGGGCGATGTTCGTCGCGGAGGTCAGGGCATCCGCGGCGGCGATTTCAGCGTCCTTCGTCAGCGCCATTTCACCCTTCATGCAATGGAGGGCAAGGAGATCGTCTGGGGTGTTCGATGACACCCCAGATTGGCTGGCGAGAACCTGATCGGCCAGATTGGGCTGCATCATGCCGAGGGCAAGATCGGCTTTCAAGATCAACCCCGAAAGCTTGTGAGATCGATCGAATCCATCCAGGGCTTTTTGGACGTGGGCGAAGGCAGCGTCGAGATTTCCCTGGGCGCGGTGGATGCGGGCGGCCTGCAGGTTCAAGGCCGGGTTTTCGGGGTGGCGTTCCAGAGAGGCGGCGTTCCAGGCGGCGGCTCGTTCGAGCCGGCCGAGCTTGAGCAACAGCGCGGCTTTGTGGATATCCAGCGAACAATTTACCCCCGCAAGAGGCAGGGCTTCTTCGACGGTCTCCAAGGCTGTCGTGTAATCGTGATTGGCTTCGTGGGTCTGGGCCAGGCGCGTGAGCAACTTGATGAGCAGGTCTTTTTCTGCTCCGCTATTGGATTTGCATAATGCCACGGCCCGTTCGAGGCTGATTGCCGCCCGGGGCAGGTCGCCGATGACAGTCAACCCCTGCGCGGCGGCTTCGAGTTCCTGTGGGGTGGAAAATTCCAGCGCCAGCACCTGGTCGAAGGATTCCCTCGCGCCTGGCAGGTCTTCGAGTTGAAGTTGGATGTTCCCCTTTCTCAGGTGAAGTCGAGGCTGTCGAGCGTCTAACAGCAATGCCTTGTCGAGGGCGGTCAGGGCCTCCTGAGGCGCGTCCAATTCGAGGGCCAGGTCTGCAAACCAGATCACTATGTCCAGGTTCGATAAATTGGCTTGCAGGGCGAATTGGGCTACCTGCATGGCTCGATTGGGTAGCTCGTTAGCCTTGTACACCTCGGACAACATGCGGGTTATTTCGATGTTTTCCGGGTTCTGTCCCCAGGCAGTTTCCAGGGCGGCTAAGGCTGTATCGGCTCGATTCAGTTTCAGGGCGACACGGCTCAACCCCAGGGATAAACGTTCGAGCCAGGCAGGGTCTTTGGACAGCTCTGATCCCAGCGCCTGGTGGTAAGCCTCCAGGGCTGCTTGATCCTTGCTGTTGATCTCGAGGACTTCGGCTAATAGCGCCTTGGCCAGCGCATGATGTGGGTCGAGCCGGGATAACCCTGCCAGGATTTGTTCAGCCTGGTCTAACCCCGTGCGGGTGATGAGCAGGGCGTGCGCATAGTCGAGCTGGATTTTCTGATCCTCTGGATCGTGTTCGAGAGCGGTATACAAAGGCCCCAAGGCTTCTGTGGGCTGATCCAGGAGCAGCAAGGTTTTGGCGTAGGCATGCGCCAGGCCTGCATGAGTGGGATGACCGCGATAGGCGGTTTCCAGAAAGCGATTGGCTTCTTCGATATGGCCGAGGGCGATGAGCGTATCCCCCAGGGCTTGTGTGAGTTCGATGTTCAGGGGGGCCTGATCGTCCCTGATCAATCGAGAGGCGCGCTGATAGGATTCGAGCGCTTTCGTTGGGGAGTTATCCTCTCGATAGGCATGTCCCAAAGCCAGATAGATTTCGGCTGATTCTGGGACGGCGCGTGAGGCGGTGAGCAGGATCTGGCAGGCTTTCTCTCCATCAGCTTTGACCTTTACGGCCTGGGCCAAAGCCAGCCAGGGTTCGGGGCGATGGGGCGTCATTTGGATGGCTTTCTCGAAGTGCCATAGGCCCTGATCTGGATTCCCCAGGGCGCTGATCGCCTGACCGAGGAGGGTGTGCGCCAGGCCGTCTCGATCGTCATGTTCCAGGACTTGGCCGCAAACCGATACTGTGCGTTGGGGCTGTCCGGCGCGCAAGGCGCAGGTTGCCAGCGCATGATGATCGGCTGCGTCGAACTCGACCGCTTTATGGACGACAGCTTCCCTCTCACCCAGGGCATCCACCCACTCCCTGAGAGATTCCAGCGTTTCAGCAAGATCGCGGTGGAGAGGCAGGTTTTCGGGGTCTAACGTGACTGATAGGTGCGCCCAGGGCAACGCCTGATCGGGCGCGCCGGCCTGATAGAAGGCACGCGCCATGACTTTTGCGGCTTTGGCATTGTTGGGCTGTTCGTCGAGGATGCGGGTTGCCAGGGAGATGGCCTCGTTGGTCAGGTTCAGTTCTACGAGTAGTGTTGCCAGGTCATCCTCAGCGATAAGGAGTGCGGCCTCGGCCTTGTAGATTTCCAACACTTTTCTGGCATTCGCCTGGGCGGAGGGCAGGTCTCCTCGATAAGCGGCGAGATGAGTTTCGAGCAGCAGCGTGGTCGCCGAGGGCGTTTGCCCGGCGATTGCATTCGCCAGCGATTGAGCCTCATCGAAATAGTCGTGTTCCAACAACACCAGGGCCAACGAAGCAGAATCATCGGCTGGTGGATGGGGGCTGTTTTCTCTCCAGATGGATAGGGCTTCCTCAGCGTTCCCGGCCTGGACGGAGGCCTGCGCGGCCTGCAAAGCGAGCGCAGCCTGGATCCGCTCCACGGCTTCTTGCGCCGAGGAGAGGGCAGCGCGGGCGTCTTCGGGTTTGGCAGCCAGTTGTTGGAGATCGGCCTGCTGAAGCAGGGTTTGGAGATCGTTGATCGGGAGCGTAAGCCTGGCGGTGACTCCTTTCGTGTTTTGCGCTGGTCTGTTCTTTGGGGCGGCAGGCTTCAACCTGGCGGAGAGCCGCAGGGTCAGTTCTTCGGCGAGATTTGGCCGCTGAGATCGAAGGGCGTCGAGAAGCCAGATACGCTCGTCTGGGGAGGCCGACTCGAGATGCGGTTCCAGGAGTTCGTGCTGACTCTCTTTTATCAGGGGATTGGACAATAGAATATGAAGGATTTGCGTCAAGGGGATTCCCCGCAACAGCTCTTGCCCGTCGTGGAGGAGCGAGAATAAGCAAGTCAGGGCTGAATTCGCCAACGGCGATTGGGGTAAGGACATCCAGCGATCGGGTTTGTTGCGCAATGCCAGGGCGATCAAGCCGGCTCGATCGAGATCGGTCTGCGAGTTCGCGTTGGCGGTGAAGGCGTCATAGGCTGCTTGGGCGCGGTCGGCCAAACTCTCGGGGAGGCTGTTGGGGACGTTGCGCAGGTCTTCGGCGCGCAGCTTGTATCCCAGGGAGAGCAGGGCCAGATTCGCCGGCGTCCAGGCCTCGGGCGTAGAACCCAGCTCGGACATGGCTGCCCTCCTGAACTCTTCGTCTTGAATCGCCGCCCAAACCGCCGCATCCTGCCTGAGGGCGGGAATCGTTTGGGGCCAGGAAATCTCTGGGAAGAATTTTTTCAAATCGAAAATGATCGAGGACGAATTCATGGGAAGATTAGCCTCCATAGAAATACAAAGCCAGGCCGATCGAGGCGGCAAGTTGGATGGCGCCTAGAAAGAGCAGGAGGACGCCAAGCCCGGCGGTGGTGCGTACCATCTCGGTGGCAGCCGAGAGTAACGCCGATGCGTTGCCGACCAGGCCCGAAATATCCTGGGCGAGTCCTTTTTGGGCTAATTTGC
This sequence comes from Chloroflexota bacterium, assembly GCA_016865865.1. GTDB lineage: Bacteria > Chloroflexota > Anaerolineae > Anaerolineales > UBA11858 > NIOZ-UU35. The sequence goes on along the minus strand of VGOC01000044.1, from coordinate 10,221 downwards.
GCGTATGGGCGGTGATCTCTCGCACATCCCGCCCCATGGAACGAGTGAGCAAGATAAAAACGCCGGCGATGAAAGTGACGCTGCCCATCAAGAAGAGGCTCATGGTCATGGCGAGAAGGATGTCGGGTGGGTTGAGGTTGTTCATGGCGGTCTCCTATGTGTGTAGAGAGTGTTGCAAGAAGCAGGCCAACCCATCCATACCCCCATCAGTCCCCCAATTATCGTTTGCGCGCAAAACATGTCAGGAGATAACCCGAAAAAAGGGGTGTGGGGTGTGCGGAGCACGCCCCACACCCCTTGTTTAGGGAATCCTTCTGACAACATATGTGCGCACACCAATTTTCGCCAGGGTTGACGAAACTCCATTCCCCCGGTAAAATCTGCGGGTTGTTTATGTCGTCGCCAAAGGTTTGGTGACGGCGTTTTTTTGCGAGGAAATCATGTCCGAGAGAACGCGAATAACCGAAGAAACGCCCCTGGCTGGCAGCCCTGCTCAGGATGTCTCTGCCGAGGTGGTCAACCTGACGGGTGTTCAGGTAGGTTCTGTCCAGGCTGAGCTTGTGCGTCTGCAGCAAAGCGGCGCCCAAAGGATCAACGCCACAGAAGTCGAACTGCGCGCTGGCGGCGCAGCGCAGGTGGATGCCCAGGATGTCTCCATCACCCAGGGCGGCGCGGGCGCTGTCCAGGCGGAATCTGTAGATGTCACCCAAGGCGGCATCGGTGTGGCGCGCGCCGGGAGCGCGTCAATCGTCGAGGGCGGCGTGGGCATTGTTTTTGCAGACGAGGCCTCGCTGCAGGATACCCGGGCTTGTCTCGTCGTCTCGCGTCAGGTGAGCGGCGACAAGATCCGCGCCGGTGTGCTGCTGGCCGGTCAGGTGGAAGGCAATGTGGAAACCGTCCTGGATACGCCGCGGGCGATACTGGCTGGTCTGACAGCGGGTGTGGCGATCGGCTTAGTGCTCTGGGTCGGGCGATTGATTTCGGGTCGTAAGTAGAAAATTAATTTTTGAGGAGCGAAGGTAACCCGGCTCGTCCGGGTGAGAGGCGCTCCGAGGAAGGATAGAATGTCTGAACAAATTGTGTTAGCAGCCTCTAAACGTGAGCTGACCGGTAAGCAGGTGAAACAATTGCGCCGCGAGGGCAAGCTGCCTGCCATCGTGTATGGGTATGGCGTGGAGGCCACACCGATTCTCCTGGATTTGCGTGAAACATCGAAGATCTTGAGGAACATCGGTTCATCTACAATCCTGGCTTTAAAGTTGGGCGGCAAGGAACACGCTGTCCTGGTACGTGAGACCCAAAAGGGCGTCATTCATCGAGAATATCTGCATGTTGATTTTCAAGCCATCGCCATGGATAAGGCGGTGCGCGCACAGGTTCAATTGGTCCTCCTCGAGAAGGATGTCCCTGCCGTGCGCGACTTTGGCGCTTTGTTGGTCACCGGCCTGGACTCGCTGGACGTCGAGTGTTTGCCAAAGGATCTCCCGGGGCGCATCGAGGTTGATGCCTCTGTTTTGAAGAATATTGGCGATAGCATTCTGGTGCAGGATCTCGATCTGCCCGAAGGTCTTACTGTGCACGATGATCCAGAGACCATGATCGTTGTGGCTACCGCCCCAGAGGTCATCGCCGAGGAAGAAGTCGTCGAAGTCGAACCTGGCATCGAAGAACCAGAAGTCATCGAGAAGGGCAAGGCCGAGGAAGAGGCTGATTAAGACCTTTACCGATAAACATCCCGCGAGGAATCTCTTGCGGGATGTTTTCGTTTAATGCTGATGGCTCTACTGAAACAAGATCGTTTTCACTGCGTTACCCTTATCTTCCTTTTGGGGTTGGTCTGGTTGACCCAGGGGTGCGTTTCTGTTCCCGAAGAGGCAGGAGCTGCGTTGATCCTCACGCCAACCCCTGAGACAGCGAACCTGCCGCCGGAGATCGCCCAGGTCGGAGAAATCCATCAATGGGCGGCGACTGCCGAGGCCAGCACCTCCTACGCTGACCCCGAATGGGCTGCCGAACAGGCTACCGGGGAACCGAATACCGAACGCTGCGGCGATTTCCAAACCGCCTGGGCCTCCTCAGGGAGCGACTCTATCGAGTGGTTGGAGCTGCAATTCGAAACGCCGGTATTCGTCACGGCGGTGAATATCGTCCAAACTTTCAACCCCAATCAAGTTGCTAAAGTAGAACTGTTGGGTTCCCTCGGACGCTCGCTAACCATCTATGAACAGGGACCGGTTCAGGTAGATCAACCCTGTCCGTATATGTTGTCCATCGCAGTCGAAAAAACCACCGCACTTTATAACGCCGTCCGCATCACGGTGGATCAGTCTGTATTAGGTCTGGGGTGGAACGAGATAGATGCAGTGCAACTGGTGGGAGATACTGAGTAAAGGGATTCCGAGAAATAGGATATGCGGCGAGCGAAGCACGCCGCATATCCTATTATTCGGCTGATTTATAGCGGTGTTCTGGTTTCAATAGACCCAAAGCTTCCAGTAAAAGCATTGTAATGCGGGCGCTGACGCCCCAGAGGATTTCGCCATCATAGGGTTGGAATTGGATCACCGGCAACGGCTTGCCGTGGTGTTGGAGCCGGTGTTGTTGAATCTCGTGATTGTCCGGATCCGCCAGCCATTCCAGGGGGATGGTGAAGATGCGGCTGACTTCCTCGGGCTGGGGTCGCAGCTCATAAGGCCAGGGGATAGCGCCAACGATGGGGGTGACGCGGTAATTCGTGATGGTCAGCATCTCCCGCAGTCGCCCGAGGACGCGGACGTCTTTTGGAATCAAACCGACTTCTTCATGCGCTTCGCGCAGGGCTGCCTTGACCGCGTCGGGGTCCTCGGGGTCGCAGCGTCCGCCGGGAAAAGCCACCTGCCCGCTGTGGCGATCCAGGGGGTGCAGCGTCCGCCGGATGAAGAGTAACTGCCAGCCATCCTGTGTGCATAGGAAAGGGATCAAGACCGCGGCCGGTTGAGGCGGATCTTGAACCGACGTGATGAGGTAGGGGGATTCGGGAGACTGGCCTGACTTCGATGCCTCGGCCAGGCGTTGGATGATTTCTACTTCGGTTAATATCATCGAGTTGAGTTAGCGCACCCCGCTGCCACAATAGGGGCACTCAGCGGTTGCGGCATCCATCCACTCGACATCATCGGCGCGGATCGGCCCTCCGCAGGACGGGCAATGGATGGGCAATTGAGGGCGGCGGGTCGAGGCGGCAGCGCGACGATAGGTCTCGGGTCGCTCCGGCGTAATACCCTTCAGCCACGTATCGAACTCCTGGGCCAGGTCGGTGTGCCCCCATTGCGTCAGGTCATCCACAACGCGCTGACCAGCCCGATCGAGCTGCTCCCAGCTTTGGGTCTCGGCAAAGATGTTCAGTCCCTGGCGCAAGAAGTCGGCGCCTCGATCGGATTCACCAGCTAATATATATGCTCGTCCGGCCTGAAGGTAGAGTCTGGGGGCCTGTCGGAGCATACCGAGGTCGTGCGCGCCGCGCCCTAGACGTTCGAAGATATCGGCTGCATTGGCGTAATTGCCGTTTTCCATCGAGCGATGCGCTTGCTGCAATGCCCGGTGAGCTCTATTTCGTGGGAGAGGCGCTCCCATTGGGCCGATCGGTGGACGCGGCCCCAACGGGCGGAGGGGTCGTAATGGGGGAAGTTTTCTTCGTCGCATGGTTTGTTTCCCTTCACGCTTTATACTTTACGGTTCGAGGTGTTTTTCGAAGAAGTTTGTTATGGCGTTGTAACACGTGACCCGGTTTTCGAATTTGAGCACATCGTGGCCTTCGTTATCGAAAACCAGGAATTCAATCTCTTTGCCGATGGAGCGCAGGTGTTCGACGAGATCACGAGATTCCTGCTCGACGACACGTGGGTCGTTTTTGCCCTGGATGACCAGCATCGGCGCGCCGATATTCTCGATGTAGGTGCGTGGGGAGCGCTCGACGAGATGCTGGCGTCCCTCCGGGATGTCGGGGTCTGCGAGAGCGATTTTGAAGTAGGGCTTCCAGGTTTCGGGGATGCGATCGCAGAACGTGAGCAGGTCATATGGCCCGAACATATCGCAGGAGGCTCTCCAGAGTTCGGGGTGACACGAGGCCAGAGTAAGGCTCATATAGCCCCCATAGGAACGGCCAACGACAGCGGCTCTCGAAGCGTCGAGGCGTGGATCATTAGGGAGCACATGCGTCATGGCGTGGACGTGATCGAGACGGTCGTCGCCGCCCCAATCGCGATCTACCTTCTTGGTGTAGCTCAGGCCGTAGCCGGTAGAACCGCGCACATTTGGCACGAAGACGGCAAAGCCGTTCAGGGCCAAGAGTTGGATCAGGGGCATGGAAAACCAGGCGAAATCAGGGCGCTCCTGGCTCTGCGGCCCGCCGTGAATGTAGTAGACCAGCGGGCGTGGGCCTTCGTAGCCAAGAGATTCAGCGGGCAAGTACAGGCGCGCCGATATGCGTAATCCATCGAAGCTGGTGAACGAAGCGTCTTGACCTGGAGATAGTACATCCTCGGGGATTGCCAGAATCCTTTCATTCGTTCGTCTTGAAATGGCCTGGCGGTCGGTACCTTCGATCGAATAAATTTGGGTTGGAGAGGTTGCCGTAGAGAAGGATAGGACGAAAGAGTCGCTGGCTTTTTCCCATTCGATATGTTCCAACACCCCATTCGAGATTTCTTCCCGCCCCACCAGAACTGTTTCCAGTTCGAACTCCAAAGATCGTTCGTCGAATCTGCCTTCGTAAACCCAGTTGGCGCCATCTATGTTGTATTCGACGAGAAAACGATCCCCTTCCAGGTGTTCCAGCCTCACCAGTTCGCCCACTCCCTTATGAATGACTCCATGGATAGGCACCGGCTCGACTTTTTCTGGATGATCGAGATCGAAATAACATAGTCCGCCTGTATCTTCAAAGAGGGTTGTAAAAAGTAATACGCCAGTTTCCTCGCGCACGAAGTGACTGTAGCCCATGCTGGTGAGGGCATATTCTCGATCGGGTTGACGTTGATTGATGGGTGTGCCGTAAAGGGTTTCGATGGCCCCAGCTTTTTCAGCCTCCCACATGGAGAGGACATGATCTCCCAAGGTGTATACTTCGATAAGGATGATTTTCTTGTGGTCTTTGTTGACTCCATCCACGATCGAGCTGTATACACTCGTAGCGAGTTTCAGAAAAGCGCCAGTTTCGAGATTGACCTGGATCGTGGTATTGAGCTGTTCTGTATGGGAGGCAGCCATGAAATAAGCCAGGTTTTCCTCCGGGAAGGCCTTGAGGCAGAAAAATCGGTGGTCGTCGAACATCTCACTGAAGGCGGGTTGGGGATAGCCGCCATCCATGGGGATGAGCATCGGTTTGTAGTCTTCGTTGCCATTCTGATCTATCATGACCAGGATTTTCCCTATCTTAGGAAAGACCTGGAATAATTTCCCTTCCACCAGATGTGGATTCTGCAGGGCGATTTCTGGAGGCAGCAGAGGCTCGGGGACGCTGCCGCCTTTGTCCATGGCGTACAGGCTCAAATGTCCACTAAGATTGCTGACAAAGAAGATTCGTTCACCGATCAACATGGGGACGAGGAAGAGACGCGCTGAGAGAAAAGATTCGATATGAAACATCATGCAACATCTTTCGGATTATTTGGTTTCGTTCATGTTAACCAGGCTCAGCCAGTAGCCGAAGCCTAACATGATTAAACTGCCGATTGTGGCCATGCCAAGTCGCAACGGCCCCACACTAAAAAAACGCCACTGCCAGCGAACGCCCAGGGCATGTCCAACCCAAAAGCCCAACCAGGCCAGAAACAGATATAGCAATAACCGCCCCGGTCCGCCTCCGCGCCACAAGTGGAAGAGCGCGCCGAGTAAACTAGAGATCAGCAGGCCGATGAACAGGCTGGGGAGAGTCATGGGGGTAGTATATCATCTTATGATTTGATTCGATTCGATAACGCCTCCCCCCAGACAGACCTCGCCGTCATAGATAACGGCCGCCTGACCAGGGGTGATATCGCGCAAAGGTTCGTCGAATTCGATGTTGACGCTGTCTCCTGCCAGGGGGGTGACCAATCCCCAGGCCAGTTTGGCCTGATAGCGGATTTTGATCTGGGCGCGCAATGACCTCTCAGGCGGTGTTCCAGCGATCCAATTGACCGACCGGGCGATGAGCTGGCTGCGCCCTAAACTTTCTTTGGGTCCGACGATGAGGGCGTTATTTTCTATATCTTTGTGGATGACATACAGGGGGTGAGGCGCGGAGATGCCTAATCCACTCCGTTGGCCGATCGTGTAGAAGGCTAGGCCTCGATGCTGTCCCATAGCTTCGCCATTGTAGCTCAAAATAGGCCCAGGTCTGCGGATGTCAGGCGCATTCCGTTCCAGGAAATCTCCTGCAGTCCCGCTCCCCAGGAAGCATAAATCCTGGCTATCGGGACGTTCAGCGATGGGCAACTCGAATTTCAAGGCCATCTCACGAACCTCGGGCTTGGTGTATTCTCCCAATGGCAAAAGCGTATGGGCAAGCTGATCTTGATCGAGCGTGTGCAGCACATAAGATTGGTCTTTGTGGTCGTCAATGGCTTTGAGTAGTTCGATTTTGGAAGCGACCGCTGACCGCCGACCGCTGATTGCTGTCTGTCTTCTGCTGTCAGCGATCCTCAATCGAGCGTAGTGCCCTGTAGCCATATAATCCGCGCCTGAGGCCAGAGCTTTGCTCAACAGAAATCCCCAGCGGATGCGCCGGTTGCAGACCAGGCAGGGGTTGGGTGTAATCCCCTGGCTGTAGCCGGCGATGAAGTATTGCACTATCGTTTCGCGGAAAACATCTCTGGCGTCTACGGCATAGAAGGGGATCTCCAATTGGGCTGCCACCCTTCGGGCGAGATTCATCGCGTCGAGGGTGCAGCAGCGGTTTTCGGCCTCCCCCCCCGGCTCGCTCCATAACCGCATCATCATCCCGATCACATCGTAGCCTTTCTCTTTCAACAAGGCTGCCGCAACCGAGCTATCTACCCCACCTGACATGGCAACAACAACGATCTTCTTTTCTTTCATGAGGAAATGTGATCCCCGTAAACGCTGCCTATCCCCGGAAGAAATTCGAGACGAAGAACCACAGATTAGCAGGCCGTTCAGCCAGGCGGCGAACGACATAGGGATACCATTGCGTGCCATAAGGCACATACACGCGCACCGGATAACCCTCAGCAGCCAACCGTTCCTGTAAATCCCTGCGGATCCCGTATAACAGCTGGAATTCCAACGCATCTTTTGGAATGCCCTTTTCTTCGGCATATTCTCTGGCAAAATTGATGCGCGCCTCGTCATGGCTGGCTATTGCAGGTATCGGCGGGTAGTGGCCGCATTCGGATGCTCTCGGCAAACCGATCCTGGCCGCGCCATCGAGCATCATTTCGGTCAGACGATCGAAGTTGGCATCCACTTCCGCCTTTTTCGGAAATGCGATCTCGGGGGGTTCTTTATATGCTCCCTTGCATAATCGCACGCGCGCTCCCTCCGCCATCAACTGACGGATATCCTCCTGGCTGCGATAGAGATATGCCTGGATGACGATACCCACGGTATCCCTGTACCCTTCGGCCTGCATCTTACGGAACATCTTCAAAGCCGCCTCCGTAACGGTGGAATCTTCCATATCTATGCGCACGAAGTTCTGATGGGATTTTGCCCGTTCGAGGATACGGCGCAGGTTCTGCTCACAAAGAGATTCGTCCAATAACAATCCAATCTGGCTGAGCTTGATAGAAACGCCCGATTTCACACCTGTGCGGTTTACCTCATCGAGGATGTAGATGATCTCATCGGTTGCCTGACGCGCCTCATCCCCGTTGGTGACATTCTCCCCCAGGTGGTCGAGCGTCGCACAAATCCCCCTGGCGTTGAGCGCCTTGATGGCGCGAATGGCATCTTCGGGGGTTTCGCCAGCCACAAAGCGGGAGGCGACCCGCCAGGCAATCTTCCAGTGAGTCACGATCCTGCGCGCCCACTCTGCCTTCGATAAATAGATCAACCATGAACGTAGCATAATCATTCCTTGTTTAGCCTGATCGAATTTTGCTGGGATCGAAAGAAACAAAACTCATCGTACACGAAGGGATGATCCTAGCACAGTGCACAAGATATTAAATTCTGCGGTAATTTTACACCTTAATCCTGTGATAGAATCCTGCCATGCGATCACGAGGAACAATATCTGCCCTGCGCTGGATCTCTGTCTTTTTGATCCTTTTTGCAGTCATCCTGGCGACTATCCAGATCGTTGCATTCAGCCGCCTCCGTGCTGTCTTTCCGAATGGGATGCGCATCGCCGAAGTCCCGGTAGGAGGATTAGACCGGCAACAGGCCGCGCAACGGTTGTTGGAAATGTATAACTTACCGGTCGAAATTCATTATAACAAGGATATCATCCACCTGGATCCCCCGGTGGTTGGCTTCGAGCTTGATCTGGAAAGCATGTTGGCCGCTGCCGACCTGGAACGCACCCGCATTCCCTTCTGGGCTGGTTTCTGGGATTATCTCTGGGGAGGGCATATCGAACCCTCCGATATCCCTTTGCGTTCGTCGTTTTCGGAAGCCCGGTTGAGAACCTACCTGGCTGAGGAGATCGCTTCCAGGTACGATCAACCTCCCACAGCGCCGATGCCAGTGGCTGGTTCGGTAGATTTTCAGCCGGGGGCGCTGGGCACAGCGCTGGACATCGAAAGATCCATCTTGCCCATTGATAATGCGCTGCGCTCGAACACCTCGCGCCTGGTCTCGCTTCCCCTGCAGCGGACCCTGCCCCCTCGCCCTTCGCGCGAGAACCTGGAAATCCTCCTCGAACAAACCATTGATTTGGCTGGATTCGACGGGATTATTGGTTTATACATGCTGGATTTGCAAACCGCCCAAGAGATCCACTTTGCCTATCAGCAGGGAGTCGAATATCCAGTCAACCCAGATGTGGCCTTTACCACTGCCAGCATCATCAAAATCCCTGTACTGATCTCCACATACCGGCGCATCGAGGGGACGCCCGACCCCGAAACGGCAAACCTGATCGAAAAGATGATCATCGAGTCCGGCAACGAATCCGCCGACTGGCTGATGCAGCGCGTGATAGACGCCTTGCGGGCGCCAATCATCGTCTCGGAGGACATGCAGGCTCTCGGCTTGGTGAATACTTTCCTGGCGGGACATTTCTATCTAGGCGCCCCTGTCCTGGCGCTCTATGAGACCCCAGCAAATACGCGCACGGACCTTTACACCAATCCCGATGTCTATAACCAGACCACGCCATCGGATTTGGGTATGTTGTTGGAAGATCTTTATCTGTGCGCCGAAACTGGAGGCGGCGCGCTCACAGCCGTCTTCTCGGGAGAGATCACACAGGAAGAATGTAAAACGATGGTCTCCTACCTGACGCTCAATAAGATGCCATCTCTCCTGGAGGCAGGCATCCCCGAGGGGACGCAGATCGCTCACAAGCACGGCTGGGTGACGAATAACGGCGTCATCAACTTGATTGGCGACGCCGGCATCATTTATACGATCGGGGGGGATTATGTATTGGTGATTTTTCTCTACCACCCTGTCCAGCTTATCTGGGACCCCTCCTCAGCCCTGGTCGGACAGCTTTCGAGAGCGGTTCACAATTACTTCAATTTACCCACGCCATAGGCGGGGGGCTAAGCAGCGGACGGGCGGATTTTCTATGTTCGAGTCTCCTGCAATAACTCGCCTTTACAAACCGACCGTCGCACTTTGCAGTTGTAACTGGGCAAAGAAAGCCGCACGGATGGCTTTGGCAAAAGAAAAAATGGTAGTGGTCTTAACTCTCGGTTCGCTCATTTTCATGGTGGAATTGCAGAATGGATTGCCAGAGAGGAATAGACGTTTGAAGGGATGTTCAGCAGAGCCAAAATCTTCATCTGGAGTTCGGACAGTGGAGTGATATGGCGATAAGTCTGCCCGCCGATCTTTACGAAGTTCAGAAAAATATCCTTGAACGCCCGGAGCATCGCTTCGGTAGTCGGGCGATCGGTAGTCCGCGCCGGGTTACCGGCGTACAGCCCGCCCAGCTTTTCGCCTGTCTTTGCCAGTTGGCTGCGAGCGACATGCTCGATCAGCGTCAAGACTCGCAACCCAATCGAAAGCAAGCGCGTCAAGCCGGTGGCGCGCCGGTCGTCTTCCAGGTACATGGGTGTCAGGGAGAGG
>VGOC01000043.1 GCA_016865865.1 Chloroflexota bacterium | reverse complement strand
TCAAACGCGCCGTCACACGCAATATCTCTGAAGCAGAGATCCGACATGCTGGAAAAACTGCACGAATAATCGAAGAACCGACATTCCGCACCTAAAAATAGCGGTTCCGCAGAATAATTTTTACCCCGCAAACAGACAGAATCGGGCTTCTCCGGCCAGATTTTTAGATTCGCCGATAACAAAACAGCGATCCGTGCTAGCGGAGCAGAAGAAAGACCCTGTTCGTACCTGGCAGAGCTAGAATCTCTGTTAGAGCCAAAGGAATTCTGCCAGATTCTGTCACCGACAACCAAAGGACGAACAGGATGACGTTCGGAAAAACTCCTGTTAACGGATTTTGGGAACGGATTTAGCGGATGATGCGCCGCTGGCGGCGTCGGAATCCGTTCAATCTGTTCTAATAAACCCGTTGACAGCGGCTCCCCCCGAATCCAATCTTTTGTTGACGGGTACAAATTCTGCCAGATTTGTTTCGCCAGGCGGAAATGATGCACGATGGCAGAAAACCAGGTGCGGAATGTGGGCTCAAACCGACGAGACACTGATTTATTGAACACGGATACTTCGGCTTCGCTCAGCCAGACGGTTGCGCGCTTCGACGCCCAACCAGCTTTGGATGATGCATATCTGGTTATGGGATTTCGTAAATTCATAAAACGATGAAAACAATAAGTGACATTGATCTAATCGTTATCGGGGACGAACTTCCGAAAAACTTTTTTCGGCGTCTCTACGAACTCAATCGCCTGCGAGTTGGGACTAATCAACGATCTTATAATCCGCCACCCGCTTCTCGAGGGCGTTCCAGATATCTACGGGCTGGTCGCCTCGGGCCAGGTTGTTGGCGATGAAGCGCCCCATATCCACGCAGTGATCTGAGTTGTTGTAGTTGTACATGCCGATGCGGCCTGTTAATAATAAATTCTTTACTTGTTGCAATTGGCTGCTCACTTTTCGCATCTTTTCGACATACTCTAAATCATAACGGGGATAGAAATTGCGCGTTCGCTTGACCAGATAACCAGTTACCTCGCCCGCTTCGATAAAACCTGCTTCGACCAACCCGGTGATCGTTCGTTGCGCCAATTCCTCATCCGTGGCCTTCCATTGCCAGCTATCTTCGTCACAGGTGAAATCGCAGCAAAGCGCGGTTCGATCAGCGGGGCCTAGCTCGGGGTTCATCTGTTTCTGCTCGAAAACACGGCTGAAGAGGAACTCGCGCTCCGGGAAGAAAATCCACTGATCTTCTAACGCCAGAGAGCGATTGGCGAAAACATACACCAGAACCAGGTGACGGTATTGCAAATCTTCCACGGCGTTGGTGAAGGCCTTCTCTCTTTCGCCGAAAACCAGCCGACCCAATATCGGGAGTGGAATAGAGGAGACAAGATAATCCATCCCGAATTCGACATCCGCGCCCGCGACAGCGCCTTTGACAGCGGCGATCTTCCCATCAACCTGGATCAACTCGATCACATCGCAATCGAGGAGCACGCGACCGCCTGCTCCCTCGATATATTCTTTCATCGCCGCCGGCAGATCGCCAAATCCTGCCCTGGGGTAATAGAAGAACTCCGCGCTGGTCTCGGCGGTTTCTTTCTTGAGGCCCAATAATTTCAGGATAACTTCCATCCCGCCGGAGGCCGGTACACGGGCGCGGGCCATCTCAGGATGCAGGCTGGCGGGATCGCCCCAGACCTTGTCCGCCAGAGGTTCGAAGACCAATTCGTAGGCAGGACGGCCAAAACGCTGGATCATATAGTCCTGGTAAGTGCGCGGGGGTAGACGGAGCACAAACCCGCGCGCCAGCTCGACCCCATATCCGATCCCCAACCTCGAAAAGACGGTCAACCCCAAAACGCCAGCCAGATTGCCTAATTTCAGTGGGTAATCCACCAGATGTCCACGCAGAAACAGGCGATGCTTCTTGGGCAGCGTCAGCAGCCGGTCGGCCATCAACCTCCGAACTTCATCCAGCACACCGGGGATGACCGAATAGATTTTGTGTGCGCCATAATCCAGGGTGAAATCATTATACTCGAAGCTGGCGCACAGCCCGCCGATCACCGGAGCTTTCTCCAATACGGTGACTTCATACTTGCCTGTTTTGGCCAGGAAATAACCCGCGGAGAGACCCCCAATCCCTGCGCCAAGCACAACAACTTTTTCTTTCGATTCCAAAATCATGATCCTCTGTTATCTTCTCAAAAGCTTTGTACACGGATTTCGCAGATTCCACGGATTTTTTTATAGTAACTGCTCAGCCATCGAACGGATTAGCCCGAAAAAAGGGTGTGCGAAAGGGGCTGCGCCCCCTTCGCACACCCTTTTTTCGGGAACTTCCCCGTTTGGCTGAGTAGTTACTTTTTATAAATATATCCGCGGAATCCGTTGTCATCCGTGTTAAGAAATTTCCGTTATTCTTCTGCAACCGGGCGCGCCAGCACCAATATCTGCCCCATCCAGTAAGGAATTTGAAGATGCTCCAGACCCAACGCGGTGACAACCTTCGTCCCCACCTTGGAGAGCCAGGGAATATACGGCCCCATGCGGAATAAGATATAGCCCAACTCCAGGCTCTGCCAGTGCATCTTCGAACGCTGCATCCTGAACCCGGACTGTTCGAGAATCTTTCGGATCGTCTCTAGGGTGAAGAAATACAGATGCACGGAGATGAGAAAGACCCATCTGCGTCCCATCAGGCGGGCGATCGGCGAGCTGATATCGGGATAGTTGACGATCAGCAAGCCATCCGGTTTCAAGGCCCGGCGGCACTCACGCAACACCGCCGTGGGATCAGGCGTGTGCTCGAGTACATCCCATAGGGTAACCACATCGAAATGAGCCTGGGGCAGGTTCATATCGAAGATCGTTCCGGGCTGAATTTCGATGCCATAATGCTCGCTGCCCCATTCGGCCATCCAGCGGTTCGGCTCACTCCCTGCAACTTCCCAGCCACGGCGTTTAGCAACACCCAAGAACGCGCCTGACGCTGTACCAATATCCAGGATGCGCCCTTTCTGGGGTACGAGTCGCTCGATGAGTTGCAAGGATTTGGCAAAGGTACGCTCTCGGGCGGGATTCTGTGAAACGAAGTTCTCGTCTGTCCCCTGGCCGTATCCCGCCAGGATCAGCTCGCTCTTCAAGCGCGGGTTGAGATATTGCAAACCGCAACCCCGGCAACGCACCAATTGATCAACCAGGATTTCATCGCCGGAAGAGCGGAAGGTCTCCATGATCTCATCGGGCTGCGCGTTGTGATATCGAGAGGGATAGACCACATCGTAATCATCCGCGCCGCACAAATTGCAGGATACTATTTCCAACAAAGATTGGTAATGCTCCACACGATCAGACATATATATTTTTCCTTAATGTAGGGGCGGGGCGGCATATATGGGGGTGCGTGCTGCGCACGCACCCCCATATATGCCGCCCCGAATCCTCTACGCGTAGTTTTTGCAGTGGACTCGTAATTACTTCCTTTGTAGGATTTGTTTGAGTTGTCGGAAGCGCGTATTGACGGCATTCAAGATCAAACCCAGGCCGAAGGCCAGCATACTCAACAACATCAATAAGGCGATCCCGACCAGCAAATACAAGGTATTCAATCGAATGATATCCCCGGTTGTCATGGCAAGCCCCCCCAAAAGGATCAACACAACCAACAATAATCCAAACGAGACCGCCCCGAATAGTCTCAATGGATAGTGATCACGAAGCAAAATCGCCGCCGTCATCATAATGCGGTAACCATCGCGCAGCGCGTTGAGCTTGGAGTGGCTCTCGGCGGGCCGGCTGCGATAGGAGATAGGAAGCTCGATGATCACCATGCCCTCTTCGAGGGCCTGGAGGGTCATCTCGGTTTCGGTTTCGAAGCCGGGAGTCAACAGCGGAACCGTCTTCACGAATCGGCGGTTGAAGACTCGGTATCCCGAGAGAATATCCCGATACTTCGTCCCGAACATCAAATTGATGCTGGCGACGATCAACTTATTCCCGAGGTGGCGATGCTTGCGCATACTCTCATCGGATGCGGAAGACAGACGGTCCCCCACAACCATGTCCACGTCCTCTTCCAGCACAGGCTTCAACAAACGATGAACATCCTTGGCCAGATACGTGTCATCGCCATCTACCAGGACAAGCGCATCCGCCTCGATAGCGGCGAAAATCGCCTGCAAGACATGTCCCTTCCCCTGCTTGCGGATCTTGTGCACAACCGCCCCGGCGTTCCGCGCAATCTGGGCGCTCTCATCCGTGGAGTTATTGTCGAAGACGTGGATCGTCGCATCAGGCAGTTGAGCGCGAAAATCTCTCACCACCTGCTCGATGGTGATGGCTTCGTTATAGCAGGGGATGGCAACTGCGATGGTGGGTAGATTGTCATCGTTCATACGTGAAGTCCGTTTCTCATATCAACAGTGGATTCTTACTATCTGACCGAACCAAGAATATCAAGCCACTTGAGCACGAGCGCCCGGTAAGGAACCATCTCCATTTTGGTCTCGAACCGGCGGCGCAGGAAGTTCGAGAGCTGCCATACAATCTTACCCGGATCATGGCGTAATTTCCACCACAAAAACGCCACATACAGGCGCAAGCGGAATTTGCTCAAACGCCGATAATCAGCCCGCCAGGTGGGGGTAAAGTTCATTTCCGAGAGCGAGGTGTAGCCCCGCAACTCACCGAAGATCGCTGAGCCGGGCACCGGTGTGATGATGAATTGAGCGATCTCGTCAACACCGAGGCGCGTCAATTCACGGGCCAAATCCCAGGTCATTTGCAAATCTTCCTCCGTCTCGCCAGGAAAACCAAGCACGAAACAGGCCTGGGAGCGAATACCCACCCGATGCATGTGCTTCACCAGACGCACAGCATGATCCAGGTCGAAGGGCTTGCGCATCAGCTTGAGCACGCGCGGCGAGCCAGTCTCTGGCGAAATCGAAATATAGCGGCAGCCCGACTGCGCCATCAGGTCGAGCGTCTCCTCGCTGCGGATGGTCTCCACCTTCGTCCCTGCAACGATCTTCCAGGTGATCTTCAACCCGCGACGGATGATCTCCCCGGCAATCTCCCGGGTGCGCGAGTCGGAAACCGTCGGATTCAAATCCTCGATGTGAAATTCGTGTACGCCAAACTCGTCCAGAAAATACTCGACCTCATCAACCACGTTGACCGCAGAGCGCGCCCGCCACTTCTGTCCATTGGTGGCCGGCGTTACACAAAAACGGCATGGATAAGGGCAGCCGCGCGAGGTCAATAGCGGGAGATAACGATCTTCGCTTTGAGGACCGTGGGCGAATCTCAGCTTCCAGTAATTCTCTAGAGGAAAGAGATCCCAGGCAGGAAACGGCAGAGCATCCAAATCTTCGATGACGTTACCTGGCGGATTGAAGAAGGATGGACTCCCCAAACCCTCGAGTTGGTCCAGCGGTTTGTGATCGCCCTGCCCCCAAAGGGCGCGCGCTAACTCGACGGCGCAGCACTCGCCTTCGCCGGTAAGCACATAATCCGCCCCCGCCTCGAAGAAAACCCCCATCACCTGGCGCAGGGAATACGCCGTCACTGCCTGCGTATTTTCCAAAATCACGACCGGCAGATCGGGACGCCCCTGCTTGATCGCTCGGACGATGCGCTCAGCAGCGATGTGGTTGGTCAGATTGAGGGCGAAGAGGAAGACCAATCCGGCATCCTGTGGGAGGCGAGTCAGGACTTCGTCACAGGTCAGACCCAACAGGGTAAATTTGTCCACCCTCTGGACCTGGCGCGGCCGCTCGGCAAAGGAGTCAATCACCTGCACAGGGATACCGGCTTCGCGCAAGGAAGCCGCCACATAAGCCAGACCCACCGGCATGTAGACGATGCCAGTCGTAAAGGGGTCATTGCGCTGAACGACCAGGTTTGGGTTAATGAGGATAATCTGTTTCAAATCAATTTCTCGAACGACGGTCCACGAAGAATACTAATATTACAGCGAAAGTCGGAGTGAATGGTTCCCAAACTCGATCAAAAGCCCGTCCTCGGGCGCCCCGAGGACGGGGCTGGAGATCATTTTTGTGTGACCTTGCGCTGTCATACGAAGGGGCACTAAATTTGTTTCTTCGTGCGCTTGGTGTCCTTCGTGGATTCGAATCATGGCAATGAATCGCAGGTTAAGTCGGTCGCCGAACGCAGCAAAGTATACCCGCCATCGTCACTCAGGACAACCAACCGGGCGGAGATATGGTCGGGAGCGCGGCAGCCCAGCACGATTACATCCGAGGCATGTGGAAAATAAGGTGGGGATTCATTCACGGGCAAAATCACATTATTATGAGAGTAGCCCGCAACAACGAAACTCAATCGGGGGTAATCTCTCGGAGAAAAGGCTGGCCAATCGCCGCCCGGTTCGCCCTGACCGACTTTATAGAAACGCGGATAAAGGGCGCGCCCCTCGAACACGACCGAGCGATCATCTGCTAACAAGGTTTCAAGTTGCTCTTGGTCTGAGAACGCCTCGAAATAGGCTGATGCGCCATCTTTGGTGATGTCGGAATAGCGCGGAGGGACAAACCGTTCGATCAGCACGGGCGCAAAACCCAGGCCTAGAAAAACAATGCCCAAAATGATCCCAGTCGAGTATGGAAAGCCGCCTTTCGGTTGAATGTCAGTAATTTGCCGGTGGATGTTATCACTTCGAAGCAAATTACTATCGGCAGGCAATCTGCGCGTGAAGTAGGCCAATGCCCAAAATATGAGCTGTCCCAGCCCGATGGCAAAATAGAGCAAGATCGCCCAATCCGCCGGGAGAATCAGACGCCAGCCAGAGTATCGCCCCGCCGCAGTGCTCAAAATATAAACCAGGCTCACCCCCAGGGGAGTCCAACCGACGATATCGCGACGCGCCCAGGCAACCCCCAGGCCGATGGCAATCACCGCCATGTTGACGACCAACGAGAATACCATCTCGCCTGACAGAGCACCCTCCCAGCGGTCCCAAAAAGGCTTCGCATTTACATACGCCGCAGGCGAGCAACAATCCTTCCAAAGACGGTCGCTTTGTCGAACCCAATAGGGGAAAAGATCACTGGCAGGATTCTGGACAAGCCAGGGGGACATCGGCAAAGCGACGATCATCTCGACAAGATTATGCGAGAAATGGGCCGCGATGAAACCTGCCACAACGCCGGGATTTTCCATGATGAAATCTCTAAGATACGCATCTACACGCTGTGCATATTCCCCCTCTGTTTCGCCTGGCAATGGCTTCACCCTGTCATACCCGGGATCGAGGCTGTATTGTTGCGTCAAAAATGCATTTTGGGCGGGGTCGTTGAGCACAAACTCCCCGGTAAGCCGATAACTGCGCACAAGCCACGGGCCGAGGGCCAAACCTAATCCCAGCGCCATCAGCGCCAGATTTTGCAACCCAAAAGACGGCCTGCGGACGAACAGAATAACCAGGAATAGCGCAACGATAGGAACCAGTACGACAATTTGAGGGCGGATCAACAACAGCAGTCCCAAAATCCCCCCTATCGCCAAGGGATGACTTCGTCTCGTTTGGGGTGTGTCAAGCCAGGCGACGATCACCCAGGTGAGCAGCACAACCCCCAGCGTCGCCGGGAGATCCGACATCAATAACTTGGCATGAGAAACGCCGATCTGCCCCGACAAAGCGATGGCATTCTTTTCGCGGAGAACGATCATAACCGCGGCGATGACCCCTGAGAGGCGGTGATGGATTGACTTCGTGAGCCAATAGATCAAGACAGGAAACAGCGCAATGACCATCACTTGGAGGGATACGACATTTTGGTAGCTTTGCCCCGCAAGGAGGTGCAGCAAGGCCAGAAAGATCACATACAGAGGTTTGCGGGCGATGCCTGAGAAGCCTTCCCCAATCAACAACCGTTGGGCCATCACATCATGAGTGGCCGCGTCGGAATAGGGAACGAACTCGAAATTCGGCTGCTGGGGAGCGAGGGCAAAATAATCTGGCGCCATCGGTTGGCCGCGCCAAAAGTGTGCTGCTGCGCCCCAAATCAGGACGCTGAAGAAAATATCGAACAGAAGCGAACGCGAAAACCGACCGGTATTCAGGATGCGCTCCAACCCCAGGAAGAGCAGTCCAATGAAACAAGCCAACCATACCTGGACAGCCAACACTGGAACCCCGGGAGGGTCCCAGCCGATTAGGTCAGGCGTCAGGCCAAGGCGCGTAAGGACAATCGAAGCCCAAAGGAGCAGGATCAGCCCAAAAAGGAATCCGCTCGTCCGCAGCAATTTCCCAGAGAGCATCTCCCGCAGATCTGCCCATCCAAAGCGCATCAGCGGCAGCAGCAACAGATTCTGCAGGCTGAACATGCCGATCAACATAAGCACAGGGAACAGGCGGCCCAGGTATCCTTGCACATATGGGTCTGCAACCACGCGGGCAAGATGTCCCAAAAGAATACAGACGAATAATCCTCCCAAAGAAATCGCCAGCGCAAAAGCATACAGGGCCGGTTTTCGAACCATAGCCTGCATCCCGCGGGCGATACGATTCCCCCAGGCATGCTTGAAGCGAATTGCGCTTCCAAGAAATCCCCAGATACCTGCCCACGCTATCAAGCCGGCAGCCAGCACTGCGCGCGGCATAGATAATCCAAAAACCCAGGCAGCGGCAGTTTCACTAGGGTTTTGCAAAATCAAGGCCAACGATGCCAGCGCCCCGACCAGCGCGGCCAGAATATATATCTGCAAGAAAAAACCAAAAGATCGATTTTTCACGATGGCGTATTTTGGGGGTAGCTCCACGGCAAACCGTGGTCAATGGATGGTCAACGGATTGCGGCGTTTACATGTCATTTCGACGAGCCAGCCCTGCCATTCCGAGATCAAGCGCAGCGCTACCATTTTGAGTTTATGGAAGGTTATGTGGGCATGACAGCCCCACATCAGATGAGGTCACAAAGAAATATTCGGTTTCGTCTTTCACCAGGACGGCCAGAGCATAGACGATGTCATCCGCTTCGCACCCAAGCACGAACACATCCGAAGCGTTGGGCAAATGCTCTGGAGGAGCATCTATCTCCATCACAACTTGCGTGATGCCAGTACCGATCAAGGTAAATCCTATGCGACTATACGGTCGAGGAGCGTAAGCCTGCCAGCCGCTCCCGGCTTCGCCTTCGCCAGCCGGATAAAAACGAGGGTAAAACGCGCGGCCTTGTAAATAGATGGCCTGGTCGTTTTCTAGAAAGTTCTGCACTTCCTGGGGTTCCAGCCGTGGAGCCTGTTCGTAGAAACCGGCCTCTTGCAACAATCCCAAGGCTTCACGCTGTGAAAGATCGGTGAACTGTGGGGTATCGAAAAATCCTTCCACGATCAAGGGTGAAAAACCAATCGCCAGCACACTGATGCCTGTAATCAATACGTGGCGCAGCAGACCGGCAAACCCGGATTCTATCAGGTCAATACGCTGCCTGGTACTGGGGGTTTCCGGGAAGGTATCAACCAGGGCAGTGCTGCGGAAAAAACATCTCGCGCCCCATAGACCCACCTGCCCCAGGCCGATCGCGAAATACATATAACCCACCCAATCTACCGGCAGAGAAAAACGCCACCCCGAATAGCGCGCCAACGCGGTACTCAGACTATAAGTCAAAGCAATTCCCATTGGAATCCAACCAACAACATCCCATCTGCACCATGTTGCGCCTAATCCCAGAGCAACCAACATCAAATTAATCCCCAATAAAATCCCGATTTGGGGCGATATTCTTCCAGTCCAATGGCCGCTCCAGAAAGGTGTAGTACTCAAATATGTCTGGACAGAACAACATTCATCCCATAAACGAAGCCAGTCGCCCACCTGATAGTTATAAATCACGGTATTCGGATTCTGCAACAGCCAGGGCGACATCGGCAAAGTAAGCAACATGGAGATTTCGTTGTGCGCCAGATGCGGGAGAACAAACCCGGCCACCACATCTGGATTGTCGAGAATAAAGTCTCGAATATGTCCATTGAGCCGGAGGATATAATCTTTTTCGCTCTCTCCGGGCAGTTGCGGCAATTTCAAAGAACCGACTTCACGAGTATATAACTCGGCATGATAAGCTACCTGCCCAGGGTCGTTGAAGGAAGCACGACCTGTAAGGCGATAACTTCGCCACATCCAGGGCGCAATCGCCAATCCGAACCCGATAGAAAACAAAACGAGCGCGAAGAACCCTTGTCGCGGCCGACGATAGAACACAGTCACGAAAATGACGATGAGGATTGACCACAGGATAACGATATTCGAGCGAACCAGCATCGTCAAACCAAAAATCCCACCCACCAACAAAGGCAGCCAACGACGCTTAGCGGGTTCGCGCAACCAGGCGACCATCAGCCATGTAAAGAGCAACAGCCCCAGAGCCACCGGCATATCCGACATGAGCACTTTCGAATGCACGATGCGAATATCCTCCGAGAGGGTAATGGCGTTTTTCTCCCGAAATATCAGTAACAGCGCAACAATGACCCCAGAGAAGCGGCTATGTAGGGATTTCGTGAGCCAATAAGCAAACACCGGCAATAACGCCAATACGAAAACCTGAACATTGGCGACTGACTGGTATTCGTTCCCAACCAGGGCATGGGTCAAAGCGAGAAAGATGACATAAAGCGGTTTGCGGGTGATGCCCGAAAAGCCTTCCCCGACTAACAGACGTTGAGCGCTGCTATCGTATAATGCCGCATCAGAGTATGGGTAGAGTTCGTCATTGGGCGGACGTGGCATGGGCGCATAATAGGCTCGCTCCATGGGGGTCTGACTCCAAAGCTGAATAGCAACCCCAAAGATCAAAAAACTCATGATGAGATCGAAGAGTAGTCGCCGCCGCGATTTGCTTTCATCGCCAGCCAGAAATCTCTCGATGATCAAGAACACAAAGGCTATCGTCCAGGCAAAATATATCTGGGTGGATAAAAGCGGCGCGCCGGGGGTATCCCAACCAAAGGCATCTGGCGTTATGCCAAACCCCGTCAAAGCGACGATCCCCCAAAACACGATCAAAACAACGAAGACGCAGCCGCTAACAAGCCATATCTTCCTCTGCGAGGGCAGTTCAGGGAGTTTGCTCTCGTAACGCAACACAGGTAACAAAAAGACCGTTTGAAAACTAAGTATGCCCGCCCAGAAGATGATGGGGACTAAACGCTCCAACCACCCCTGGATAAATCTGTCTGTAAGCACGGAGGAGAGCCACAAGAGATGACTGAAAACCACCCCTGCTATCAAGAGGATTGCTAATATCCCAAAGTAGAACCACCCACGTTGTACTGCCGTTCGAAGAGGGGTGATGATCCCAGGCCTACGCCAAAACCAGATCGCCAGACCTATAAACACCATTACCCCAATAACCAAAATGGCAGCCATCAACAGTCGTGTTTTCGACAAGCCAAATATCCAGGCATTTGCAGGATCGCTGGGGATGCCCAGCAAATACGCCAGGGCAACCATTCCCTCGATAACCGCTGTGGCCAGATATATTCTTATCAGACGTGAACGCCAGCCCTGATCTCGCAAATCATTTTGCATTAGGGTGGTCTCCATATCATTATGGCGGGGTACACTCTATCGGCTCTTCGCGTGGCACAAAGAACCACACATGGGTTTTATCTTTAGAATATTTCGGTTCGTAGTAACAATACAGAGGTTCAGTAACCCACTGCACCCACGCGTCGTTTTCCGCACCCCATTGCTCTCCTTCACGCGCATAACGGACCTGTTGAGCGTCGGTTATGATCAACCCGAAGCGCTGAGTGGCCAAATCTTCATAGAAGGGGGCAAAATATACCACATCGCTCGCCAGCGCCCTGTCCATGACGACCTTCTTCTCATATTCAGGTACTAACGGGACATCTACGACGCCGAATGTCAGCAATTGACGCTGATCCATGAAAAGCACTTCCCCGCCTTGTGAAACAACTTGTTCCGATTCGGTCTTGAGTAGATCAATGGTTTGATTGACATACTGCTGTTCAGGGAGTTCCAACGGCATTGCACCTATCATAGGCAAAAAGGCCGGGATCAAAATCATCAGAAGCGGTAGAAACTTAATAACGATAGATTGGTCTTCGAATGTCGCCAATAATTCTCGGATGCCATTTTCCCAGGCCAGGGCAACAATAAAAACCAGGCTGATGAGGAACATGTCCAGATTATGCAAATTGCTGCCGCCGCCGATTTTTACACTGATCACTAAACCTATGCCCAGGAAGCCCAAAAGGCTCCCAGCAACAGCCAATTTCTGCCATAAATACAGTTTCCAGCGCCCGGTTGCGATCAAATAGATCAAGAAGATCACCAACGGGCCTGCCACCAGTAGCAATTCGAAAACGATTCCTAATCCATTCGTGGGATTCGGCCATAGGCGCTCCCAAAGCAAGGGCTGGTCGGTCAAAAAAGTGCTGCTGCTACTGATCGTTTCGATAGCATCGCTGGTGTCGGTATATATCACCACGGGAGCAGGCGTAGCCGAAACTATTTCTGAAGCAGCCTGGGTTTCAGACACGCGCCCCAAATAGTGAGTGATTCTGTCCCACCCGCGCTGGATACCTACTCCACCCAAAAAGCCAGCCGACCCATACCCCCCTGCCCGGACCCAGGTGCGCCAGCCAGCTTGCTCTCCAGATTGTCTCTTTATGTCAAGCAAAGCAACCAGCGCCGCCCAAACCGCGGGGGCGACCATCCAGGTCATGCGGCTGAGTTGGGCATAATATCCCGCCAGATAGATCAACGGCAACGCCAGCCAAATTGGTTTACGCCGCGCCCCTGCGACAAGAATCGCGCTCAAAACCAGAGGGGTATAGATCGGCCCCTGGTATAAAAACAAGAAGACCCAGGCGCCGGCCCAACACCAATCCTTCAGCTTTTCTGACAAGGGGCGCAGCACCATCCAACCCAGGAAAAGATAGGGTGCTGTAAAAACCAGCGCAGACCAAAGCCTGATGTGCTCGATGGTTACGTTATCGAATAAGAATGGCAATCCCCACAAAGATTGCCGTCCAATGTCAATGTAGGCT
Source organism: Chloroflexota bacterium (assembly GCA_016865865.1). Taxonomy (GTDB): domain Bacteria; phylum Chloroflexota; class Anaerolineae; order Anaerolineales; family UBA11858; genus NIOZ-UU35. The sequence goes on along the minus strand of VGOC01000043.1, from coordinate 11,168 downwards.
TCGAATTTTGCATCGAGGGGATAATCATATAATCGCCGCCCGTATAGCCAGGAATAATCCCAGATGCGGTTGCCCTCCGACCAGGTCAGTGACAGGGGATAATCCGTGACGGTGACGAACTCCTTTGCGAAAGCAAAAACCACCCCCGAAAAGAGGAAACTGAGCAAGAGAGGCCGCCAACGGATCAATCTTTCTGACCCACTTGTGGCAAAGGTTGCCATGGCGATAACTACCGCAAGCAAGAAAGCCAGACGGAACGCGCTGCCGACTAGCTTGAAGCCCAGGGGAGTGTATAGAAAGATCTTCGCCGGGAGAAAGGCCAGAACGATAAAAATCGGCCATCGGAGCCAACCCAGTCGGTCACGCCAACGCGCCAGCGTGCGGTTGATCGACTCTACCCACGCTGGAACCCACAGGGATGACATTCCAAACACAAAAGCCAGTATGCCAAAGAACATCACCCCCGCCAGAGGAATACCCCAGGTTATCGAAAACTTGCCTATCCAATTCCTGGTTCCCTGGGCAACCTGATAGAAATCTCTCATCGCCAAGATGAGCACGACCAAAACCATGATGCTGACGCCGATCCGCAAAGCAAATCCGCGGCGATCAAGCGAACGTCCCATTAACATTTCTCCTGAGAAAATATCTGTCGAAACAGGTCTTCGTATCGTTCACACATTCTTTCGATCGTATATCTTTCTTCGATCAATGTTCGATTTCGGTCGCCATAACGAGCGCGGGCTTCAGCATCATCTATCATTTTGATCAATGCCGAGGATAGCATCTCTACGTCTTCCGATGGTATCAGGAGACCATTTTCGCCATCTACAATCATCGATTCCACGCCCTCAACTCGAGTCGCCACTACAGGGAGTCCTGCGCTCATCGCTTCCAACAAGGCTAGCGGCAACCCCTCCCACAACGACGGCAAAACGAACACATCCGCAGCAAATAATAGATCAGGTATATCCGAACGAGCGCCCAAGAAATGGGTCGAGCCAGCGACGCCTAGCTGAGCAGCCTTATCCTTTAGAACGTCACGCAGATGGCCCTCCCCGGCGATAGCGAACACAGTGTTGGGGAAACGCTCTAATACCTTGGGGATGGCGTCTAATAGAAATGTATGACCTTTTTGAACCGTCACGCGGCCAACTGTCAACACCAACAAACTATCAGCTTTCATCCCTAGGGCATTATGAATACGGTGACGGATTTTTGCGCGCGGGGTATTACTCGTTATTGGCGCGATACCGTTCAGAATCACCACGACTTTTTCCGGGTGGATGCCCTCCTCTGCTATCGCGATACGGCGAACGCGATCCGAGACCGCAACCAGGCGTTGAGCAAAACCCTTATTGATCATCCAGCCATGAAGCTTGTTCGTCCAAGAATACGCCCCCTCGATATATCCATGATGTGTCGCTATCCGCACGGGCACCCCAGCGATACGAGCGATGAGTAATCCCAGAATATTGCTATCGGGCGTGAAAGTTTCGATGACCTCGATTTTCTTGCTACGCAGCAGATCCCACAAACGGAAAAGCCCACGCAACAACAATAACAGGTTGAGCGATCTCGATCTTTGAGGATGCCAGGCGCCCAAATCAATCACCGGGAATGGGTTATCCGAAGCCCATTGCACCCTCAGGTTGTCTTTATCGTAGAAAAACGCGGCTGTTACAGAATGACCTCTAGCATGGAACCATTGCGCCTGAGATAACAGGACTTTCTGCGCTCCCCCAACGGTGATTTGGGTGCCCAACAACAATATCGAAAAAGCCATAAGTTACTCATTGTACCTGTATTTACGCCATAAGCTGAGCAGTAACCCTCGGATTCTACCTCCCAAGAACGATCCTAGCCAACCCAAATACGCGCTCCACTGAAAAGGCCAATCGAGGATTGCTTGGAGGCTGTACAATCGAACGAATACCATCTGGTTCTCAACACCTTCAGCCAGAATATTGTGACTCAAATTGCTATACATCTTCGCTAATGCACGACGCTGAAAACACCTGGAAAGCCGGGGATCATCGGCGAATGCTTTTCTCAGGTATCGCTCGAAGGAGGGCGCGGCCTCAGTTTTGCCTGCAGACGCGCTGCCAGGATGTACCCTCACCTGGCATAAAATCTCTGGAATCACCCCAATCTCATAGCGTTGCGCGATCCGCCGCCACAAATCCAAATCTTCAGCCCACCTCAACCCCTCGTCGAAATCGCCAACTTCGTCCAGCACGTTCTTCCTTACCAGAACACAAGGTGTGGCGATCAAAACCGACCAATTCAGCAGTATTTGGGGATACACTCTCCCCGAAATCTTGGACGTGTCCCGATAACCCAAAGACTTTCCTGAATCGGAAACCTTTTCGTATCCTGCATGAACCAAAGCCGCCGCAGGGTAGCTATCGAGAAAAGCAACCTGTTTTTCCAGTTTCTCAGGGAGGAACAGATCATCCGAGTCGAGAAAGGCGACATATTCGCCCTGCGCCAGGCGGATGCCGAGATTGCGAGCCGATGGCGCCCCCCGTGAATCCTGGAACGCATATCGAATCGTTTCAGCATCAATGAGCGGTTGAAGCAACTGACGCGTATTATCTGTCGAGCCGTCATCAACCACAATGATCTCATAATCCGCATAAGTCTGAGCCAGGACGCTCTCGATGGCGTCCAGGATGTAGCCGGCGCGGTTATATGTGGGAATGACTACGCTCACTGTTGGCATGGGAAGGTTTTTATCACCAGGACACGAAGACTCGGAGAGAAACCTGCAAAAACCTCGTGTCCTGGAGCCTCCGTGGTGATTATCAGTAGTTCACGAAAACGATCAGGAGCCCGTCCCCGGGCGACCCGCAGACGGGTCTTGGATCATCTTTCGTGAAGTACTGATTATTTTTAAACCAGTATTTTGCGCCACTGCGCTACACGGCGGGCGATCTCACTGGAGGAAATCATGTCGCTTTCGTGCCCGCTCCACCCCTGATCCTGGGTCTTGATCCCCAGCACAGCCAGGCTGTTCTGCATGAGATTCCAGCCGAATTTACGACCAAGCCTGATTATACGGCGCGGGGTGAGTCTTTCGAGTCTTCGGGCGATCTCTATTGGTGGGGGAACAGTCAATTCTCCACGCGCCAGGGAGGCCAGAATATCTGCCAGGCCGGCAATAGCATCGCCGCGACGAATCATTGCATTGGCGGCCCACTGTTCCAAATCTTTCCAGTTTTTGGGTAAATTCGGTTGGGTAATCACCTCTCTGAAAACATCGCCGCGATCGATCTGTTCAGTCAGCTCATACCACTCGGCGTAAAGAAAATCCGGGAAAGGAATTGGCGCGAGCATATAAACCGGCTTCTGAGCAACCGCGGCTTCGAGCAACGTGGTGCTGAAATTGGACATGACCACATCACTGGCCAGGATCCATTCTCGCACAGTGCCATGTTTGATAAAGCGTACCTGCTCCGGCATTCCGCCCGCCATCTCACGGACAGTTGCCTCGAAGCTCTCAGCAGGGATCGCCGGACGAGGGCGAATGATCAATTCGACCGAATCGATTTGGGCGGCCTCCCGCCACCATTGGGCGGCCGCGTGGAGCGATTGGCGTGCAAAATCGCGATATTGATAGGCCTGCTGCGGGTCGAATCCCCGCCGAATGCGGGCGCGCACCATATGATCCCGAAAGAAAGCCCAGCCATAATTTTCGGGGATAAAAACCCAGCGCTTCCGTGGATCCAATCCAAAGCGACTGGCCAGTTCATGACGTTGATTGCCATAATACGCCTTATATGGCTCTCGATAAAGAGCATAAGAGGGGTTACCATGGATCACGACATGAGATTCCGGAACGCCGTTGGCATGCAAATATTGGGCAAAGAAATCCCCCCAGGCATAGTGCAGGACATACTGGCGGGCGAATGCATCTTTGGGCGAATTGAGATTCTTCTGCGCCTCGCCCAAAACTTGTTCGTAGGCCAGGTTGATATACTGAGCCTGGGGCCATCGCGCCACGATTTTATCCAGCCCGGCTTCATGGACAGCCACACAATACGGTAAAACCACAATCTTTGGCTGAAACGTTTCCAGCACATCTTCGAGCCTATGCGTGATCGAAGCGATCTTCACGGAAATGTCGGTTTTCATTTCCAGGATCGCCTCGACCGCGCAGGCAATATCCAGCTCGCGGGCGACATGTTCGACAAAGAAGAGAATATCCAAGGGCATGGTGGGCGTTTCTAATTCTGTCGTAACTGCTCAGCCATCAAACGGATTTACCCGAAAAAAGGGTGTGCGCAGGGGGCTACGCCCCCTGCGCACACCCTTTTTTCGGGAATTTCTCCGTTTGGCTGAGTAGTTACATTCTGTCTACCTTGTGTACTTTGATACTGTCATACAAGTATCATGGTATACAAGGTACAGGGTATACTGGGTATCAAAGGCGTTTTAGCCAAAACTCCGCCAGGGTAAGATCGTCGGGAGAATCGATATCAACCGATGAGGCTGCATCCATCTCGTAGGGTAGAGTCCTGTCTCCGTAGAGTTTCCCTTGCTCGATGGTCTCCCGCCGAATTACCAGGATTGCGGGGCCATTGCGTGCATATACCCGGGGCTTATCCTGACGCCTGAGGATCATCGGGCCAGCCCCAAAAGGAGTCAGATACCCCTGTTCGTCGAGCAACATCAACGAAAACGGATTGAAATGATGAGGCACAGCTACCACCGAGACCACCGTATCCGCCCCAGATTCCACCAACAAATCCACGGCAGCATCAACGTGTTCGGCCCTCCGCAGAGGCGAAGTGGGCTGCAACAATACCACGATGTCCGCCAGGTAGTGTTGCTGTTCTTTCAGCCAACCCAGAGCATGTTGGATCACCGGCAAAATCGGCGTGTCATCGGCGGCCAGATCAGCAGGGCGCATAAAAGGGGCATCCACACCGCAAGCGCGGCCAACCTCGGCGATTTCAGGGTCATCGGTATTGAGCAATACACGCGTCAGCCGCCGACTCGCCAGGGCTGCTTCACAGGTATAGGCCAGCAGAGGTTTCCCGGCAAGCAAGGCGATGTTCTTTTTCCGAATCGCTTTCGACCCCCCACGCGCTGGAATAAGTCCAAGGATGTGCAATCGAAATCTCCAACAAGGTGAGAAGAATGTCCGAAAAAAGGGGTGTAGCGTGCTTCGCACGCTACACCCCTTTTTTCGGAAAACTTTCAACGAACTCCAGGAATCAAGGTAATCATAAGTATATAGTGTCTTGTCTAATATGTCATCCGTTTATGGATATCGAGCTCCGTCGTCGCCAAAATATCGGCGATGCGCTCTCCGGCGTGGCCGTCGCCGTAGATGGGTTCTGAGGGGTAAGGGCCGTGCTGGAGTTGCTTTTCGATTGCGGCGATGATTTGACCGCGGTCATAATCCACATCAATCACATTCGAGCCGCGCTGGCGGGCTATCTGGCGGGTACCAATATTCACGGCGGGCATTCCCAAAAATGGGCCTTCGCGTATCGCTGCGCTGGAATTCCCGACTTTGCAGGCGCAGCGCTTCATCAGGCGCACGTAGGTTTCTACCGAAAAATTCTTATAGAAGCGCAAATAAGCATGTTCGTTATGCTCACGGAATTTGCGCATACCCCGCGCAATATCCTCGGAACCGGCATCCACATTTGGCCAGAGCATGATCGTTGGCATCCGCAATTCATGTAAGGCCATCAAGGTTTCGGTGATCTGGCGTTCGCCGTCGCCGTATTCTGTTGTGACCGGATGCTGGGAAACCAGTAAAAATTGATCATCCAGGTTAATATGGCCGCCAACCCCTTCGTACTCCAGCCAGGCGCGCTCTGGCAAACGGTTGTTTTCATCAGCAATTTCAGCCACCAGGTCAATGCGCGGGCAGCCAACCACGTGTACCGTTCCAGGGTCTTCTCCCATGCGGATGATGCGCTCAGCCGCGCCTCGATTGGCAGGGAAGTGAATATGAGATAGTTTTGTTACCGCATGGCGAATGCTCTCGTCTATCGTCCCGGAGATTTCTCCGCCCATGGTGTGCGCCAGAGGGATATTCATATAAGCCGCGGCGATGGCTGTCGCCATGGTCTCGAAGCGATCCCCCACGGTCACGACCACATCGGGCTTGAGATTCTCGAACACCGAGGGCAGTTCCAACAACCCCAGGCCGGTGGATTTGGCCATCGTGGTTGGGTCTTCACCCTCGATGATCATGTGTACGCGGGCAGCGACCTCGAAGCCATCGGCTTCCACACTCTCCACGACGGCGCCAAAACGATCCAGCAGCGCCGAAGCCCCGGCGACCACCTGTAACTGCAAATCGGGGTGTCGCTGAGCAGCGCGCATCACACTTTTGATGCTGCTGTAATTCGCCCGAGAACAAACCACTACGCACACTTTTCGCATAATACTATTTCTCGACCTTCATGTCTGGCTTTATTCATTCACCACTACCCAATAATTTCGAACCAGCCGCCAGGCATCCATTATCCTGAATCGATTTTACCGGCTCGATACGCTTTCCTGATCGTGTATTGCGGGCCTTTGTTGATCGAGATGAATATCCTCCCGATATACTCGCCGAGCATCCCTATCGCAATCAATTGAATACCAGAGATGACCGCAAAGAACACAAACATGAATGTGTACCCGGCTGGCAATCCCGGGTTCAGAAATCTTTCGATAACCGAAACGACCCCCATAATGAAACCCACTCCTGCGAATAGAAATCCTAATAATGTGGCAAATCTCAAAGGAATAACCGAAAAACTCGTAAACATATTCAGCCAGAGTGATACTAACTTGCGCAGGGTGTATCCTGATTTCCCTTCTTTGCGTGGATCATGTTGTACCTTGAGCTTCCCAATGCTCTCTGAAGTTCTCAATACCAGCCCATCTATGTAAGGGTAAGGCAGGTCATACTTTATGATCTCGGCCACCAGGTTCTTTCTAAGCAGCTTGAAACTCGAGAGATAGAGGTCCTTTGGCTTCTTGAGCATGATGGTCGCGATCAGATCATTGAAGCGGCTTCCCATATTCCTGAATAGCGAGTGCTCCTTTTTCTCGTAATAGGTATACACGACATCATAATCATGCGCCACGGCAAACGAAACCAGATTGATGACTTCTCGAATTGGGTTTTGAAAATCATCATCCATAATGACAACGTAATCGCCACAGGCGTGATTTAAACCTGCCATTACAGCATTGTGCTCGCCGACGTTCTTGGCCAGCGAGTAGAAACTAATCATGTGTGGATATTCATGAAACAAAGCCAGGCAAATCTCTTCTGATGAATCCTTGGAGCAGTCATTCACCAGAACGATCTCGAGACTGTATAAGCCGGAAAGGGAAGCTACTAACTCATCTACCAGGCGCTTGATCGTCTGTTCGGCATAATAAACCGGAATAACTATCGAGACGGAGTGTTTCTCATCAGTCGAATTCATTGATGCATTCCACGATCTGGTCAATTTCGGTTTGTTTCAGCCAGGGGTGAATGGGTATGCTGAGAATAAGGTTTGCAAATTGCTCGGAATTTCCCAGTTCAGAGCCAACCCGCCCTCGAAACGCCTTTTGCCGATGAACAGGGATCGGGTAATGGATGAGCGTTTGGATATCATAAGCGTTAAGATGTTCCATCAGCTTTTCACGCTGGGGAGATTTCACCACAAAAAGATGATAAACATGCCGGTTGTTCGGATGTTGAACAAGAAGGTCTACGCGTTTTAGGTGTTCTCGAAAATGCCGGGCAATTGAAATTCTTGTGTCATTCCATGTATCGACATACTTTAATTTGACGCGCAGAATCGCGGCCTGGATTTCATCTAAGCGACTATTAACCCCATCGACATCATGATGATATCTGGATGATTGCCCGTAATTTCTAAGAAGCCGTAAGCGAGTGTAAAGCTGTTGGTCGTTCGTGACTACCGCTCCGCCATCACCATAGGCGCCCAGATTCTTGGTCGGATAGAAAGAAAATGCTCCGCAGTCGCCAATGTTGCCGACTTTATCCTCAGAGTAGCTTGCACCGCAAGCCTGCGCACAATCCTCAACGATGAACAGATTGTGGGCATCAGCAAGTTGTCGGATTTTTTTCATCTCACAACTTTGGCCGAATAAATGTACGGGGACAATGGCTTTTGTTTTCGGCGTGATCGATTGTTCGATGGCGATGGGATCTATGAGTCCGTCCGCAAGGTTAATGTCAACCACAACAGGGAGCGCGCCTGCGTTGATAATGCCAGTGATGGTCGGAAAGGCTGTCATATTTGTGGTGATCACCTCATCGCCTCTCCCCAGTCCAAGCGCCATAAGGGATAACGTGATAGCATCTGTCCCAGAGGCAACGCCAACACAGAATTTGGCGCCGATATATTCGGCAAATTCTGCCTCGAAATTGGCGACCTCATTGCCCAGGATAAACCATCCCCCAGCTAAGACATTCGAAACCGCCACATCTATTTCGCCTCTGATGCACTGGTATTCGGAGATAAAGTCATTGAATGGTATCATCGTAGCGATTTAGTGTAATCGATAAACTGATCATAACCTCTTATATAATCTGCTTCATCGTAACGATCTGAAGCGAGAACCAGGATAATGCAATCACTGGAAAATTCGAACATCGTATGCCAGATTTTGGGGCCTAGATAAATGCCGTGGTTGGGATCAGTGAGATAAAGATATTGTCGATTCTCGCCATCGTCTAGCATCAATTTGAATGATCCATTGATGCACAGAATCACCTGTTCTAACTCTTTATGAGCATGAAGCCCTCTCTGCGCTTTGGGGTAAGATAATCCATAAATATAATACACGCGTGCGATCTCGAATGGCACTTCTTTCGAGCCTTCGGCAATAGATAAAACCCCATCCTTCTCATCAACGACTTGTTTTAGTTCGATATGCGCACAGCGTTTTACTTTCAGAGGTACTGGCATAATTATCTACCTGGCCTTTCCTGAGTCCTCCGAAAAACTCAACCAGAAGTGGTCGCTCTACTCTGGCATTATTTTCAGTAGACCCAAGAACTCTATGCGCCTCTTCGAGCGACGGTGAATAGCGAGCTGCCGAAGAGCAGAGATATACCGGATGCAACCAATCGGTTTTCCAACCGGGTGACCAGGTACAAGATATGGTTGATCACCCGCGGTGGAATATTGGCAATATCAGAGGTTGTGTGGGGCATATTCTTGTTCAGCGTTTCGTACCCACGCAGGAGAGACAAAATTATGAAAGCATGTGGTAAACGATAACTCATGAGCACAGGCTGTAGATTGGCAGATGCCAGAACCTGGCAAAATGATTTTTTGGTGTATCGCTCTCTAATCATCACTATCCGATCATGCCCTCGCGACAGAAAGGGGAAAGCCGGATCATTTAGAAATAATAGTCCTTCTTCTTTCAGTCCACCGGCAAGCGATTTCAATATCGCCACATCATCGCGAACCCATTGATGGCATAACACATCGAAACATGTGATCAGATCATAGGCATCGACCGAGGGGACCCAATCGTTCAAATCACCTTTGGTTGTATGATTAAGCCCTCTTTGGGCGCAAAATGCCAACGCATCATCTGAATAATCTAATCCGGCAACGTCATGACCCTTTTGGTTCAATAGATACATCAGCCTGCCGGTGCCGCACCCGGCATCGAAAATATCTAACGTTCGATTTACAAATAGCTTCTCCACCAGAAGAAGCGTCAGGTCATGCAATCCCCTATACCACCAATGGGAGGTTTCGACAAGGAACATTTCTTCGTATGCCGTATTCTTCATTATATCCTCACAAACACGACAATCAATTTCCTGACATGAAAGCAACCTAAGGAACACAATCCTGATTTTTCAATCCATAGTATGTTTTCAATTGCCTCACAATTTCCATGTTGAATGCTTGCTTTTGTGGAAATTCAGCAATTACCTCGCAAGGGCCGTCTCGGTAATAAGATTGAGTTACTACGAAAAGATGGTTTGAAAACTCGGCTGCTTTGAAAGCAATAAAAAGCAGCACAATACAAAGGCTGATATTGACAATAGCACGCTTCGTTTGTGATTTTCCAGGAATATTCCAAAGTGCAAATAACCCTATCCCCATGAGACCATACAACCCAAAGATGCCAACAAGCTGGTTCCGGGTCCGATATAGTAAAAAATTAAGTAAAGCGTTAAAAACCACCAGAGCAAACAAAGGGATCGACTTTCGGGGATATTTGTAAACACTTAAACCTACCAAGCAGATACTGATAACCGAAAAGGCAAAATGTATATTCGTTGTCCTGCTGGCATACTCAGCAGAAAATCCAACCCATTGCCCCGTATTAGAGAAAAGCGTGGGCACAAATGTACCCACAAATGATGAGCCAACATTCCATAGGTAGAATTTCATTTGATCAATGAGCGAGTAATCACTATAACAAATACTTAACGTTCTATCTCGGTAACCGATTGCTTTCTCACAATAAGCCAGGTCAAGATTACTTCGAGCAATTACGAAACGCAGTAAAGAATAGGCAACAACTACCAAAAGCACAATGACAATCGCAGTTCGCATTTCTTTAGGAGCTGAAGATAGAAGTGCAATCACCAAAAAAGTACCTGTAAATGCAAGACCATATTCTTTCGACAAAACGGAGAAAAGTAACAATAACACTATGCTAATTATAGTTGGCTTGCGGACGTGGCCGCGCTGGGACATATTGTAATAAGTGAGAATCGCGAGAACGCCAAATAAAATCGTAAGCGGCGTTTGGCGCTCGATAATCCAATATAATGCCGAAGCAGAGCGAATATCCACCAACATCAAAATTGCCACCAGGATGGAAACAAGCCGCGATTTTGTATAATGGTGTACCAGTAAATATAGGAGAAAAGAACACCCCACCCAAAAAACAGTGTTGACAATGGCATAGGATATCGGCGCTACACCAACAAGATGGTACTGAATCCAGATCGTTGATATCGAAATGGGTCGGTAAATTGGCAAATAGTTTACTAGGCTGTTTGTGAAGAATGTAAAAATGGAAGGTGTTGCACCAAGTGACAGGGATATTAGATTATCTGCACCAAAAGGTCGAAAATATAAATAAAAGCCAAAAGTCCCCGATGCAACTAAGAAGAGAATCCCGAGAGCATAGCCATGTCTGGGAAAAAAGCG
>VGOC01000042.1 GCA_016865865.1 Chloroflexota bacterium | reverse complement strand
AACACAACATGCACCCACAGTGAATGAGACAAATCAATTTATCGCTATACCTTACGGGCCAAGCAGAACTGCTCCCGAAGATGATGTCAGAGAGTTCGAGCTCTATTTCGAGCGTCTCGAAGCAGCAGCCCATATTCCGCACCTAAAAATAGCGGCTCCGCAGAATTATTTTTGCCCCGCCAGATTCTGTCACCGTCAACCAAAAGTCGAACAGGATGGCGCCCGGAAAAACTCCTGTTAACGGATTTTGGGAACGGATTTAGCGGATGATGCGCTGCTGGCGGCGTCGGAATCCGTTCAATCTGTTCTAATAAATCCCTTGACAGCGGCTCACCCGCATCCAACCTTTTATTGACGGGCACAAATTCTGCCAGATTTGTTTCACCAGGCCGATATGATGCACAATAGCAGAAAACAGATGCGGAATGTGGGTTATGAAACCACTACTTACCCAGAAGGAACATGAAAAACACCCCCCTCGACCTCGAAAAGCTGATGTGCGTGCCATACGTGGAGATGAACACTGGTTATGACATCTCGCCAGATGGATCGCAAATCGCCTTTTCCTGGAACAAAACTGGACATTGGGAATTATATACCGTGGCTTCGGACGGCCGATCCGATCCCGTGAAAATCACCCGCGGCTCAGGTTCCAAATCCGCCCCCCACTGGTCGCCCGATGGGAAGCGGCTGGCCTATGTCGTTGATTTCGACGGCGGGGAGGTCTACGATATCAACATCCTCGACCTCGAGAGCAATCACACGATCAACCTGACGCCGAATACACCCTTCGAAATCCTTGCGAATTACTGCTGGTCCCCCGATGGAAAACAGATCGCCTTTGGCGCCAATCGCGAAGGGCTGTTCGATGTCTATGTGATCTCCTCCATGGGTGGGGTGATCAAAAAAATGCTCACACTGACCTTCCCCTATTGGGAGGTGGATTGGTCCCCCGATGGGCGTTTCCTGGCTGTTGTCTCCGAGGCCAGGGGACAGGATTATTGGACGTATATCGTGCCGTTGGAGGATGGCAGACCCAAGATCATATCCATCGATGAGAAGCCCATCTGCGCCAAGGACGCAAGTTGGTCTCCCGATAGCCGCTATCTGGCCTTTGCCTCCAACCACCGCGGGAGATTCGACATTGGCGTCTACGAGGTCGCCGCTGGGGAGATCTCCTGGCTGACCGAGGGGGAGGCGCGCGCCGACTTCCCGGTCTGGTCGCCTGATGGACAGCAGATCGCTTTCATGGTGGGGTATGGCGCCAGCACCGTATTAGCCATCTATCATTTTGCAGATCGAGCCATTGATGAATATCAGATCGCTGATGGCGTCCACTACTATCCCAAGTATTCTCATGATGGTAAAACGATCCTGACTATTTTTGATAACCCACAGCATTCGAGTGATTTGTGGTCATTCTCCATTCAAGAAAAATCTTTTCACCAGATTACCCATTCGATGCCAGATGAGCTGAAGTCTTCTCAATTTGTGATGCCTGAGGAAGTCGAATATCCCAGCTTCGACGGCGAGTTGGTTCCAGCCCTGTTATATACGCCTCCCAGACTGGATCGCCCAGCCCCGGCCGTAATCTATGTCCACGGCGGCCCCAATTGGTTGACACAGATCACTTGGGACCCGACCGTTCAACACATGGTCAGCCGGGGGTGGGTGGTGTTGGCGCCCAATTACCGCGGTTCTGCCGGCTACGGGCGATCCTGGCAATTAGCCAACCGCTTCGATCTGGGCGGTGTTGACACCGACGATGTGACCGCTGGCGTTGATTACCTGCTCCAAAAGAATCTCGCCATCCCAGGGAAAATCGCCGTCACCGGCTCCAGTTGGGGAGGGTACTTGACCATGACCTGCCTGACACAATATCCGGATCGTTGGGCAGCAGGATCGGCCCTTGCGCCATTTCTGAATTGGTTTACCGGGCATGTCAACTCGAGGGAAGACCTGCGTCATTGGGATATCGAGAACTTTGGCACTGCCGAGGACAATTACGATCTCTGGTATGAGCGTTCGCCCTACTTCTTCCTGGATCGCATCCAGGTGCCTGTCCAATTGATCTGCGGAGAGCATGATGTGCGCTGCCCGGCCAGCGAATCGGTCCTGGCGCGTAACGAGTTGTTGCGGTTAGGGAAAATCTGCGATTATGTGCTCTATCCCGACGAAGGTCATGTCTTCTTGAAAATCGAGAACCAGGTGGATTCGAAATTAAAGCGCGTCGAATTCTTAGCAAGGTATCTTGAGAAGAATCACCATGTTATATAAAGCCCAAGCCATCCATTCGCAGATGATCGCCTGGCGGCGTGATTTCCACATGCACCCCGAGCTAGGTTTCCTCGAAACGCGCACTGCGGGCAAAGTAGCCGAAATTCTCCGAGAGATCGGCTGCCGGGTGAGGACCGGAGTGGGGGTGACCGGCGTCGTCGCCGAACTGGGCCAGGGCAAGCCAGTCATCGCCATCCGCAGCGACATGGACGCCCTGCCGATCACCGAGGCCAACGATGCGCCCTACAAATCCCAGATCGAAGGGGTGATGCATGCCTGCGGTCACGATGCACACATGGCGATGCTCTTAGGCGCAGCCGATCTGCTAACGAGAGAAACCCTGCCAGGTACTGTGCGCTTCCTCTTCCAGCCCTCGGAGGAAATGGCGGATGCAGAAGGAATCAGCGGCGCGCCGCGTATGATCGCTGCGGGCGCCATGCAGGATGTAGACTGCGTGATAGCCTTGCATGTCGCTGCCGGTATCAAGACCGGCGAGATAGAGATATCTGAGAGAGATTCCGCCGCAGGCGTAGATACATTCTATGGTAAGGTCCTCGGCCGGGGCGGGCATGGCTCGACGCCCCACAAAGTCGTTGATCCGATCTTCATCTCAGGGCATGTGATTTTGGCGCTGCACAGCATCGTTTCGCGCCGGATCAAACCCTATGACCCGGCGGTGATCAGCATCGGAACGATCAAAGGTGGCGTATTGGACAATATCATCCCGGAAGTGGTCGAGATGTCCGGCACTATTCGCTACCTTAAACCAGAGGTTCAGGCCAGGCTCCACGAAGAAATCGAGCGCGCCTTCTCGGTCGCCAAAACCATGGGCGGCGATTATGAACTGAGAATCGAGATCGGCTATCCACCAATCGTCAATGATGCGGGCGTAGCCAGACTCATCGAAGAGGTTGGCTGTGATCTGTTAGGGGCGGAGCATGTCAAGGAACCCCTTCCGGAGATGGGCTCCGAAGATTTCGGCTTCTTCATGCAGGAAGCCCCCGGGGCGATGTTCATCCTGGGATGCCGAATCGAAGGCGATGAACGCCGCCATCATGACCCGCGTTTCGATGTGTTTGAGGATTGCCTGCCCATCGGCGCAGCCATTTTCGCAGAAACCGCCTTGCGATTCTTGACTCAGACGCCCAAAACCCAACAGGGCAGCGAAGGACGCTGATCTACACTGCTCAACGCTGATCCTCTGCAAGGTTTTCCAATGCCCAATTCATCGGCGCTCTTCCCCCTATCGTATGAGCTTTCCCGTGACAGATTTCGACAAAATCTGATCGCCGCCAAAGAACGCTGGCCCGACGCCCAACTCCACTCACGCCGCCTGGATCATCCAGAAGACCTGACCATTGACTGGATTTCCGCGCCCGCGACCAGGCAGTCCGAGAAGATTCTCATCCTGACGACCGCAGAACATGGCATCGAGGGTTATGTCGGCTCGGCCATGATGCAGCTCTTCATAGAAAACGATCTCCAGCGATTGAATCCTCGCAATACAGGTCTATTATTGGTGCATACCATCAATCCCTGGGGGATGAAACACATGCGGCGCACGAACGCCCACAATGTAGATCTCAACCGCAATTTCGTGTTGGATAGCGCCGACCTGGATGCGTCGTTCAACCCCCAATACAGGCAACTGCAATCTTTCTTCGCCCCTGCGCGGCCCCTGCCGGCAATCGCCCTGGCGCGCCTGCAATTCGCATTCGGGCTGGCGCGTCAGGCCCTCGGAGTCAGCGCCAAAACTCTGCGCAGCGCAGCCCTCTTGGGCCAGTATCATCACCAGCAGGGAATCCATTATGGCGGAGACAAATTTCAGGAAGAGACTCGAGTGCTGATGTCGCTGTACCGCCAGGCTTTCCAGAGCGCCGATCAACTCCTGCATCTGGATATGCACACTGGATGGGGGCCTCGCTACCAGATGAGCCTGATCAACTCCTATCTCGAGCAGCAGAGTTCGGCGGAACTGCGCCAACGATTCGACTATCCCCAAATCGTGGCTGCGACGGGGGACGAGTTCTATGCTATGCGGGGGGATATGATTGATTATGTCTACCTGTTGAGGAAGAAAGAATTCCCCCACAAACGCCTGTACGCCACCTCGTTCGAATTCGGCACTTACGGAGCGCGGCTGGTTGACGAGATCCGCAGCCTGCGGGCAACGATCATAGACAACCAACTCTACTGGCACAGCGCACCGAGCCGCAGGACTCAGGAATGGGTGGCGCGTGAATTCCGGGAGCTATTCTACCCCCAGGAAAAGAAGTGGCAGGCTAAAGCGCTTCAAGATGCGCACCGGGCTTTCAACGGCATCTTGCGCGCTGAAGGATTTATACGAACTCGATGGGGGTGAGATTTTCCTGCCGCATAGCGGCCAGGCTGATTTTGGCAGCTAAATCTTCTGCAACAGCTTTCAGAGCTTTGGCAACTGCGCTTTCGGGGTGAGCGACCACAACCGGCTGGCCAGAGTCGCCGCCCTCACGGACAGAAGCATCCATAGGGATGGCGCCAACGAAGGGAACGCCGGTTTCTGCAGCCAGCTTCTCCCCACCCCCGCTGCCGAAGATGTCCATCTTCGAGCCGTCAGGAAGCTCCATAAAGCTCATATTTTCGACGATACCCAAGACAGGCACATTCAACTCGCGGAACATCTCCAGGCTTCGACGGGCGTCATCGAGGGAGACTTGCTGCGGCAGGGTAACGATCAGGCCGCCGCTCAACGCCAGGGATTGCGAGAGACTCAGTTGAGCATCTCCGGTCCCTGGGGGCAGATCAACGATCAAATAATCCAATTCGCCCCAAAGCACATCGGTGAGAAATTGGCGGATGGCCGAGTGCAGCATCGGGCCGCGCCAGATCAGCGGCTGGCCGGGCTTGACCAAAAAGCCAATAGACATCAACTGCACGCCATAGGCCTCCGCTGGCACGAGTTTGGTATCCGTGGGTGGGGGCAGCTTTTCGACGCCCATCATCGTGGGGATGTTGGGGCCATAGATATCGGCATCGAGCAGGCCTACCCGTGCGCCGCTCTGCGCCAGAGATACAGCCAGGTTGACGGACACGGTGCTCTTGCCCACGCCGCCCTTTCCCGAGGCAACCGCAATCGCATTCCGAACAGGGACATCCAGGAGGCCGCGCGCGCGTCCATCGCTGGGGACGTTGGCATCCATCTTAATGGTCACATCCTTCACGCCGGGCAGAGCTTTCACCGCCGTCATAGCATCGTTCTTCATCCTGTCCTTCATCGGACACGCAGGCGTGGTCAACATGATCGTGAAGCTGACATCGCTACCATCGATCTTCAAATCCTGGATCATATTAAGAGCAACCAGGTCTTTCCTCAAATCCGGGTCATGCACCTGGCTTAAAGCCGCTAACACAGCTTCTTGAGTCACTTTTTCTTTGGTCATAATTATCAGGTTAGTACACGGATTTAATGGATGAACACGGATTTATTTTTTTTATCCGTTTGATCCGTGAAATCCGTTGTACAAATAATGGGGAGGAATTTGCACCCCTCTCCGGTTATTTCAGGCTTCCTTTTTCGACTGAGCGGTTGCTTTTTTGGCTTCTTTCTCAGCCCGGGCTTCCGCCTGGATGCGATAATTCACCGGACGGATGGCCTGGTAATACGCAGCCGGTTTGAGCAACTTATCTTTATCGTAGATATTATTCGCCAAACGGTCATAAACCGCCAGCTCGTAATCGTGCCCCATCACAATAGCGTCGAAGGGGCAGAACTCGGCGCACATCCCACAATTCATGCATACGTCCACATCAATGAAGAAATCAGATGGCTCCGGAATCGGACGACCGGTCTCGGGGTCTTCCGAGCGTACGATCCAGATGCACTGCGGAGGGCAAACCTTGGAACAAATCCCGCAAGAGGTGCAACGAATATTCTTCTCACCATCCTCGCCCTCATCATACACCAGGAAGGGGATGAAACGAAACTCTTCGGGTGTGGGTAGTTTTTCTTCGGGATACTGCACGGTGAACAGGCCGCGCACATCCTTGCTGCTGCGATATGCGACGCCCTCCTCCGTATAGCGCTTTTTCCCCACGCGGATGTCATCAACATAAGTATCCAAAAAGTGTTTCAGGGTTACGCCTAACCCTTTGATGATGCCTTTACCGTACATATGTCACCTGTTTATCTATCAGTTTCACCAAGAACGATATCAATCGAACCTAAGATAATGACCGCATCAGCAACCTTATCACCTTCGCACATCTTGCTCAGGGCTGTCAGGTTGATGAACGATGGCGCCCTGACATGATAGCGCC
Organism: Chloroflexota bacterium; assembly: GCA_016865865.1. Lineage (GTDB taxonomy): Bacteria > Chloroflexota > Anaerolineae > Anaerolineales > UBA11858 > NIOZ-UU35. Next base: position 17,913 of record VGOC01000042.1, on the reverse strand, counting down.
AGGGGTTCGCGCTGCCATCGGAAACGACGTAGAAACCCAACTCGCCTTTGGGGGCTTCCACGCGCCCGTAGGCCTCACCGGCAGGCACACGCATCGAGTACTTTGGTTTCCCTGCCATAATCTCCCCCTCTGGCAGATCGTCCAGGGCTTGCTGCAAGATGCGGATGCTCTGGCGGATTTCATCCAGGCGCACCAAATAGCGGTCGTAGACATCCCCGTGATAGCGCACGGCCACATCGAAATCGAAGCGCTCGTAGATGCCGTAGGGGTCGGCTCTGCGGACATCATAGGGCACGCCCGAGGCGCGCAATACCGGGCCGACGGCGGAGTAGGCAATCGCTTCTTCTGGAGTCAGCACGCCCACGCCCTCGCAGCGGGCGATCACGACTTCGTTCTCCGTCAGGTAGCGATCCAGCTCATCTATTTGGCGGGGCAGGCGCTCGAAGGCAAGATCACGCATCTTTTCGTAGACGCCAGCCGGGAGGTCGCGCGCCAGTCCGCCAAAACGGTAGTAATTGCACATCATGCGCGATCCAGCCGTAGCTTCGAAGATGTCCAAAATCAACTCGCGCTCTTTGAGCGCGTAGAGCATCGGAGTAAAGTAGGCGCCCAGGTCATTGAGCAAAGCGCCGATGGCCATCAGGTGATTGGAGATGCGCGTAAATTCGGCCATGATCACGCGGATATATTCGGCGCGCTCAGGCGCTGCGGTCTTTGGGCCGAGGAGTTTCTCCACCGCCTGCACATACCCCCAATTGGCGGTCATCGAAGAGAGGTAATCCAGCCGGTCGGTGAAGGGGATATTCATCAAATACGTGTTGCGCTCCCCGATCTTCTCGTGGTTGCGGTGCAGGTAGCCCATCACCGGCCTGAGCTTGACGATCGTCTCGCCGTCGAGGGTGGCGACCATGCGGAAGACGCCATGGGTCGAGGGATGCTGCGGCCCCAGGTTGACCACGATCTGATCGGTGTGCATGGCTTCATCGGTTTCGACCTCGTGCATGCCCGCGTAGAGAGCCGTTTCCCCTTCGGGAGTCCACTTATCAGGATCGAATCCCTGGGGATAAACCACATTCCCCTTGAAAGGATTCTCATCCTCAGCTCGATAGATTTCCCCCACCGGCCAGCGTGAATCGAAAGGTTTGGCGTCGCTTTCGTAGTAGGCTTCCTTCCAGTCCTTGCGCAGCGGGTGACCTTCGAAGCCTTCCCACATGAGAATACGCCGCAGATCGGGATGACCCTGGAAATGGATCCCCAGCAGATCCCAGGCTTCACGCTCCTGGAATTCGGCGCCGGGGAAAATCCCACAGAGGGAGGGCACGGACGGGGTTTGGCGTGGCGTCTGTACCTTGAAGACGAACGCGCCCCCACCGGTTGACCTGTAAGTATGATAGACAACTTCCATCTTCTCGTCGGGCAGGTAATCCACCCCGGTGACCGAGGAGAGGAAATCGTAGCCAAATTCGTCTCGCAGAGCAGTAGCAAATTCGACCAGTTTGCCGGCTTCGATGAGATACCCCTCATAGCCGCCGCGCTCATCTGGAGTGACACATTGCGGGAAGCGGGCTTCGATATCGTTGGCAATTGCCAGGGTTGTTTCTGTCATCTTCATTCTCCAGCTTATGCGCCTTCAGGCTCTGTAACCTCGGCTTGGGCTTTAGCAAGTTTTTCTGCAAACTCGGGATAATCCCTGGGGTCAATCAGATCAGGGCCCAAGATGGGTACGGGAATGGCGGGCAGTTCACCCTTCTGATACCAACGCACTTCCTTGAGCGACTGGGTATCAATCATCTCCTGAACCTTCATCAGTCCGAACAGTAATGCCTGAGGAGTGGGAGGGCAGCCGGGGATGTAGACATCCACAGGCAGAAATTTGTCGATCCCGGAGACCACGTTGTACCCCTCTTTGAACGGGCCGCCGCCGCAGGCGCAGGCGCCCATGGCGACGACGTATTTCGGCTCTGGCATCTGGTTGTACAGGCGCACGATCTGGGGAACCATCTTCTTGGTGACCGTGCCAGAGACCAGCATCAGGTCCGCCTGGCGCGGGCTGGGGCGCATGATCTCCATCCCGAAGCGGGAGAAGTCGAAGCGGGCCGCAGCGGTGCAGATCATCTCGATGGCGCAGCAGGCCAGACCGAACATCATCGGCCAGACTGAATAGCGTCTACCCCAGTTATAGATCTTATCCAGGGTGGTGATGGCGACGAGGCTCTGCATTTCAGGGGGGATATCGTAACCTTTCGAGTTGAGTTCTTCGGGCATGGGACGCTCCTTGAGGTGGAAGATGGAGGTTGGAGGATAGAAATTGGATATTGGATAGTAGGGATTGGTATCTTGTTGACAACGGGGCTAATTATACCTGTGCGGGAGGGAATGTCAACGCAGATTAACGCAAATAATCATTTGCGAAAATATGCTAAAATAATGTGCTCTTCGCGAAATTCGCTTCAGTTGAAACCGTCTCGAAGGTTGTCGTAAAAGCGGCAAACTCTCTGTGAAAACCTTCGGGACGTTCCTCCTTCAACGCAATGTCGGCGTGAATTGTTCCTAAACTCGATCAAAAGCCCGTCCTCGGGCGCCCCGAGGACGGGGCTGGAGATCATTTTTGTGTGACTTTGCGCTGTAATACTGATACTGCGCTCAACAGGGAGACGATCAAATAATTTATCTTATGGAAAACACGCGTACACAAATCCTGGATTACCTTCGCGCTCACCAGATAGCCTCTGCGAAAGAGATCAGCCGGGCGCTGCCGATGACGCCCGCCAACGCCCGCCACCACCTGAGCGCCCTGGAGGAACAGAACCTGATCGAGGCAGTCGGCGTCCGCACGCCTCGGGGACGCGGGAGGCCAACCATTCTCTATGCCCTGACCTATGAGGCCATGGATCACAACATTGGCCTTCTGGTAGACGCACTGCTCAAAATCCTGAAAGAAGGGAGCGATCTGGATAACCAGTTCGGCAGGCTGGTTCCGCATTTGTTTGGGAGTGATCCGCCAGGCCCAGGCCTGATCGGCAGACTGAACCACACCATCCGCCGCCTGAACGAGATGAGCTATCAGGCCCGCTGGGAGGCCTCGCCCGAAGGCCCGCGGGTGATATTCGGACACTGCCCCTATGCGGCTATTCTGGCTGAAAACCCCGAGCTGTGTCGCATGGACGCGGTATTCTTGACCGCTCGTATTGGGCAATCCATGAAGCAGATTGCCAGACTGGAACGGAGTCCCCAGGGGCTATCCCATTGTATCTTTGCTATGCGATAAAGGCAGAGCTTCTTATCGAATCACAAATCGAATCCTACTCCTTGGAGAACCTATCGAGTACAATTCCAGGGTTCACAGAATGGCCTTAGAAACCTACCGGTATCCCGATGACAAAAACCTCCCCACTCGATATAGAGATCGAACGTCACTACAAACACAATTTCATCGTCAACTTCCTCGACGGTACCTTCTTCTGGTTAGGCGCCAGTTTCTTTGCCTACCGCACCATCCTGCCGGTCTACATCGCCCATCTGACCAGCAGTGAATTTGCCATCGCCCTCCTCTCGATGATCGTGTCTACGGGGTGGCTGCTGCCACAACTTTTCACCTCGAATTGGGTGCAACGTCTGCCGCAAAAGAAATACGCGCCTGTTGATATTGGTTTCTGGACAGAACGCCTACCCATTCTCTTGTTGGCGCCATCAGCCTGGCTGGCGACGATCTCGACCGAACTGGCCTTGATTGCATCCCTGATCTGCGTCACGTGGCATATCGTTGGAGCAGGCGTGATCGCGGTTGGCTGGCAAGATATGATCGCAAAAATCTTCCCTGGTCGAAGCCACCGGGCCGCCCAAGTCCAACCGTGAATACTGGCGGCAGCTACCCGCCATCGTGCGCGCTGACGCGAACTTCCGCCGCTACCTGGTCTCCCAAATCTTCACCGGAGCAGGCAGCATGGCCTTGGGCTTCCTGGCCGTCTACGCCATCCAACGCTGGGACCTGCCCGATAGCCAGGCCGGAGCTTATACGATCGCCATGCTGGTTGCCCAGGCGTTCGCCAATCTGCTTTTCGGCTGGCTGGCAGACCACAGAGGGCACAAGTTGATCCTCCAGATTTGCGTACTCATGATCGCCCTGTCCGCCGGCATTGCAGCGATAGCGCCAGATGAGACCTGGTTCTACCTGGTTTTCTTTCTAACCGGAATCAGCAATGCCGGCTTTATGCTCTCGGGCATCATGATCGTCTTCGAGTTTTGCGTCCCGGACCTTCGCCCGACTTATATCGGCATCAATAACACCTTCAATGGGATAGTCGCCATCGTCATGCCGCTCATCGGGGCTTTACTGGTAAAACTGTATGGCTACCAAATCATGTTCACGATCACTTTTACCATTTGTCTTTTCGGGCTGGGGCTGTTGCAGTTCTGGGTCCAGGAACCTCGCAAATCGAACCGCATCCCACCTTCCATAGGCCAACAACAATGAAGAATGCTTTCGACATCCTGATATTGATCGCCCGCCCGGCGGCCGGGAAGAGCGAAATCATCGCCCACCTGAAACGAACCGAAGTCAACCAGCGCATTAGACGCTATCACATCGGCGTGTTCGAAGAGATAGATGACTTCCCCATGCTGTGGTCCTGGTTCGAGGAGGATGACATTCTCACGAAAATGGGCCACCCGCGCCTGCATTCCGATGAGCAGCACACCTTCCTCGGGCGGCACCTCTGGGACGTGCTCATCGAACGTATCTGCCTGGAATATCACAAGAAGCTGCGCGATGAGCCGGATTACCATAACCGCAAAACCGCCATCATCGAGTTCGCCCGCGGATCAGAGCATGGCGGCTTCGAGCAGGCTTTCCAACACCTGAGCAAGGCGATCGCGGAACGGTCGGCGATCTTGTATATCAATGTGTCGTGGGAGGAATCCCTGCGCAAGAACCGGGCGCGCTTCAATCCCCACCGGCCTGACAGCATCCTGGAACATAGCCTCTCTGACGAGAAGATGGAATCGCTATACCGCTACGTAGATTGGGAAGAGATCAGCGCGGCGGACCCGGAATTCATCGAGATCCAGGGCATCAAGGTTCCCTATGCAGTTTTCGAGAACGAGGATGATGTCACCACCGGGAGAGGGAAAGCCCTGTCTGATCGGCTGGAGGAGACTTTGAGGAGGCTGTGGGGTTTGTACAATAGACAGTGAGCAGAGGGGGTCGAGATGTCACACCCTCCTCGGCAGAATCACCGGTGGATACCCCTCCAAACCTGAGACGATTTGCACCCGGGTATGATAGGCCGTATGCAGATTTTCTTCAGTCAAGACTTCGACAGGGGCGCCTGAGGCCATCAATTCCCCAGCGACTAACAGCGCCACCCGGTCGGCGTACATCGAGACCTGGTTGAGATCGTGTAAAGCCATCAAGATGGCTAAGTTCTCTTGTCCCGCCAATTCACGAACCAGGGTCAGGAAATTGATCTGATGCTGTAGATCGAGATGGTTGGTGGGTTCATCCAAGAGCAAGATGGGAGTCTGTTGGGCTAAAGCCCGCGCCAAAAGGACGCGTTGCTGCTCGCCCCCGGAAAGTTCAGCGTTGCGACGCCCGGCCAGATGCTCGATCCCGGTTTTACTCATCGCCCAATGAGCGGCCTGGCGGTCTTCTGGCCTGGCCTGACCCAGCCAGTTCATATGGGCGGTGCGCCCCAGGAGCACGGTCTGCTCCACGGTGAAGGCTCCGCCCAGGGGTTGGGCCTGAGGCACCACTCCCAAAATACGCGCCCGCTCACCATTGGAGACTGAGGCCAAATCCAGTCCGTCAACGCGCACCTGGCCAGAATCGATCTTGATAACGCCGCTGACAGCCCGGATCAGGGTTGATTTTCCTGCGCCATTCGGGCCAATCAAAGCCAGGATTTCACCGGAGGAAACCCGGATGCTGACATCCCGCAGCGCCGTGGTAGCGCCATAGCTCACCGTCAGGGAAGTAATCTCGAACATGATTACCAGAAAACCTCGCTCTTCGCCCTCCGCAAAATCCACAGGAAAAACGGAGCCCCCGCCAGCGCTGTGACGATTCCGACAGGCAATGTCTGCGGCGCGATGATGATTCGGGCCAGGACGTCAGCCAGCAGCAAGGCGCTGGAACCCCCTAAAATGGATAAGGGGATCAAGCGGCGGTAATCGGCGCCCCAGATCATACGCGCCAGATGAGGGACGATCAGGCCGATGAAACCGATCACCCCTGAGAATGAAACCGCCACGGCAGTCGTGAGCGAGGCGGTCACGATGACGAAAAATTTAGCCCGCTCGACAGACAGGCCAAGCTGTTTGGCCTGCTCTTCACCGAATTGAAGTACGTTGAGATAATGCCCCGAGAAAACCAGCATGACGACTCCCACGACCATATACGGCAAGGAAGCCATGACCGGCTGCCAACCGGACATAGATGCTCCACCCAATAAAAAAGACAATGCTCGATAGATACGATCGTTGGAATTCAACATCAGGAACGATGTCAGGGCGGATGTAAAAGTGCCGATGGCAACGCCTGAAAGGATCAACGTTGTGAGCGGCACAATGCGTCCGATGCGGGCCAGGCTATAGACAGCCGCAATGGTGATCAGCGCGCCGACGAATGCGCCCAGAGGGATCCAATAGTAGCCCAGCAAATCTCTGGGCCAATTGAACGTCATCACAGTCACAGCCCCCAGCCCCGCCCCCGAGGCAACGCCGATGATGTAGGGGTCAGCCAGGGGGTTGCGGAACAAACCCTGATACGCTGCGCCGCTGCCAGCCAACGCCGCCCCAGTGATGGCAATCAGAATTGTATGCGGCAGGCGTACCTTCAAAATGATGGCCGCAAAAGAATCAGGCCAATCCTTCGGAAACTCGACCCGGGGCAATTGGTCAACCAGGATGCCGATGACCGTTGCAGGCTGAATGTAGACAGCGCCCAAAGCGACGCTGAAAACCAGGGCCAGGAACAAGATCGCGCCAAGCCAGATAAAAGGTTGTTTATGGATCATGATTTTGGGGCGTATTGTACCGCAATTACCTGTTCTGGCGAGCGAAAGTGAGCGCGCAAATGTTGAGCGAAAAACCCCTGTCAAGGATCATCCAAAACGGGGTCATTTACTGTAAATTTGTTCAGCGTAGACCCTTGACCAGAACGTATGTTCGTGTTATATTGACAGCACAAATATTCTATCTATTCGAAGAATTCCTGCACGTTAGGAGTGTGTCCCATGATGGCGCGACGTAAAAAAGATGGCTTGAGCGATAATCACCTCAAGGTGCTTCAGGTCCTCGAGACCTACACAGAGAAGAACGGCTACCCCCCCACGATTCGGGAAATCTGTGACCGCGCGAATCTTTCCTCGACATCAGTGGCAAATTACTACCTGGAACAACTGGAAGAAAAAGGAATTATCCAACGCGACCGCCACGTCTCACGAGGATTGCGTGTGGTAAAAGACTATATCAAAGGTTTCGGTGAGCAAATCAAGGAAACGGTCGAAATGCTCGACGAATTGCTGACCATCCCGCTATTGGGACGCATCGTCGCAAGCGAACCAGTCCCATTTCCTTCCTCGGACTTCAGTCCTTTCGCCGACGAGTTTGGTTCGATCAACGTAGCGAAAAGTTTGTTGCCAGCTCAAGATGCCAGGCGCGGCAATTTATTTGCTCTGGAAGTCAGCGGAGATTCGATGATTGATGCGATGGTCAATGACGGCGACATAGTCATTATGCAGAAAGCTACCGAGGCTCGCAATGGTGAAATGGTCGCAGTCTGGCTGAACGACAAGCATGAGACCACCCTAAAGTATTTCTACCAAGAAGGCAAGCGGGTGCGCTTGCAGCCAGCTAACCCTACGATGGGGCCTATCTATATCAACGACCCCAGCACGGTGGAGATCCAGGGCAAAGTCGTCATGGTCGTCCGGCAAGTAGAAATGCAGTAACAAAAGGTCTTATATAAGAGAGGGCGTGTTGCATGTAAGTTGATGCCAGACCCGCTTTTATGTTTCACCATCCACACGTTGACGCAATTCCAGACGCAGGGTCGAACTCAGCTCTTTGGGAAGGTCATTCGATACGCGGCGGATAAGTTTGATTGTATGGGGGGAATCGGAAGCAGCCAGCGATTGGCGCAAAAAGTAAATCGTCTCCCTGGGAGAGCGTTTTGCCAATAAGCGTAGGACGATCGCCAAATCATCTCTGATCTCCCGGTCGGCCTTGCGCACCAGGGGGCCAATCCACCGAAAAACCAGGGGCAAATTCCCGAAATCCTCGATTCCCACAAGCGATGGCAGCGCCTTGAGACCGATCAATACCTGGGGGCGTTCTGCAGAGGCCAGCCAATTCTCGATCAACTCGATCAATTCATCGCGCGCCTCGCGCCGTAACCGCTCCAGCCCCATGGAAGCCAGAGCTTCGATAATCTTGTCTTCTTTACAGGCAGCCCCCCAGGCTTTCGCTCGTCCGGTGATGCGTTCAGCGGGATGCGGCGGCACCTGCCCTAGGATAGAAATCGCCAAAAGACGGGTTTCCACCCAGCGCTCCGCCCAGAGCGCATCCGCCAAAACCAGGGCGGCTTCGGGGTCAGCGCCTACCTTGTTGATCAATCCCCGCTCGATGCGGCGCAAAACAGGTGCCGCAACCTGATGGCCGTGCAACAACGGCGCGGAGTCGATCACCTGCCCAGGGCGCCGCGTGCGGTCAGCATAGAAATCCAGAAGATAGTGCAACGCTGACACGAATTTCTTTGGCGAATCGAAGTGCCCGGTCAGTTCTTCGACCTGGGCGTTGAGGCGGGAGGGGTGGATGGCGGGCATGAGGGGTAGGGAGTATGAGGTTAGGGAGTTAGGGGTCCGATCTTTTTCGTGATCTACCGATTATAACCAGGGATCGGTGGGCAGTAAACAGTGGACAGTGGAAAGTGGCCAAAATCAAGTACAATAGAAACGCAACACTCGAAGCCTGCTAACTTGCCAACGTGCAAACCTGCACACTTGCTAACTTTCTTATGCGCATCATCCTGACCCACGAACAAACCGATTTCGATGGTCTGGCCTCCCTTCTGGGCGCCTACCTGATCGATGAGCGGGCCACGCCGATATTGCCCCGGCGAATCAACCGCAACGTGAGAGGCTTTATCACGCTCTACGGGGTGGAGCTGCCCTTCGTTGACCCACGCGATTTTCGCGCCGACTCCATCGAATCCGTCTGCCTGGTGGATACGCAATCCTTAGTCAGCGTCAAAGGCATGGGGGACGAAACCCCCATCAAGGTCATTGACCACCACGCCCCCCGCGAGGACGCGCCGAAAAATTGGGAGATCATCACCGACGAGACCGGTGCCAATACCACGCTCTTCGTCGAGGCGATTCAGGAAAGACATATTCAACTATCCACAGTGCAGGCCACCCTCTTATTATTGGGCATCTACGAAGACACCGGCGCCCTGACCTACAGCCGCACCACGCCCCGGGATGCGCGCGCCGCGGCTTACCTATTAGAAGAGGGGGCCAATCTATCTATTGCCAACGACTTCCTCAACCACCCGCTTTCCGTGGAACAACAGTACATCTACGACCAACTTCGGGAGGCCGCCCAACACCTGAACATCCACGGGCATCTGGTGATCGTCGCCGCCGGCAGCGCCCAGGACATGGACGAAGAGCTATCATCCATCGCTCACAAATTACGGGACCTACTCGACCCAGACGCTCTTTTCCTGATCATCAACATCCGCGGCGGTGTGCAATTGATCTGCCGCTCGACCAGCGACAATATTGATGTGGCCCGGATCGCGCTTCACTTCGGAGGTGGGGGGCATCCCAGAGCGGCAGCGGGGCTGATAAAAAACCGTTCAGCAGAAGAGATTTACAGCGAGCTGATCGAACTCCTCCCCGAACTCGTTCAACACCCCATCCGGGTTTCCGAAATCATGTCACGCGCCCCGCAGATTCTCACGCCAGACGCCCCTGTGGAGGAAGCCCTGCAACGAATGCAGCGCTATGGATACGAGGGGTATCCAGTTGTCGAAAATGGCGCCATCGTCGGCCTGCTCACACGCCGCGCCGTTGACCGCGCCATCTCCCACAAACTCAAACTGACGGCTTCCAGCCTGATGAATCCCGGAGATGCGCACGTGCACCCCGACCAATCCATCGAGCATCTACAGAATGTCATGACCGACACAGGTTGGGGACAGATCCCTGTCGTAGAGCGCGACAGCCATACGATCATCGGCATCGTCACCCGCACCGACCTGCTGAAGATCCTCACCACGAAAGCGCCGCGGCCAGGTTATCTGAATCTCTCCGAGAAACTCAAACAAGCCCTGCCTCCAGCCCGTCTGTCCTTGCTCGCAGCCATCGCCGAGATCGCCCAGGAGCAGCGCGCTGCTCTTTATATCGTCGGCGGTTTCGTTCGAGATCTACTCCTGGAACGCCCCAGCCTGGATTTCGACCTGGTTGTGGAGGGAGATGCGATCGCCCTGGCGCAAGCTGTCAGCGCCAGGTTTGGGGGGCGCGTCACCACGCACAAGCGGTTTGGCACTGCCAAGTGGTTTATCAGCGGTCAGCGGCCTGCCCTGAGCCGAAGTCCTGATCGTAGCGTAGGATCAGTCGAAGGGTCAATGGTCGGTGAGCAGTTGGCCCCAGCTACCGATGCTCCCTTACCTCCGAGTAGCATAGCCTGCGAAGACCTCCCCGATACGCTCGATTTCATCTCCGCCCGGACCGAGTTCTACACCCACCCAACCGCCCTGCCAACAATCGAGCACGGCAGCATAAAGCTCGATCTGCATCGCCGTGATTTCACCATCAACACCCTGGCGATGCGCCTCGATGGACGCCATTACGGTGAGCTGCATGATTACTGGGGCGGACTGAATGATCTGCACAAGGGCAACATCCGCGCCCTGCATTCGCTATCCTTCGTAGATGATCCCACCCGGATGCTGCGGGCAGTGCGATACGAGCAGCGCTATCATTTCCAAATCGGCAAACGCACCCTGGAATTGCTCCTGGAAGCCAGACCGCTGCTTGACCGCGTATCAGGAGACCGCATCCGCCACGAACTCGACAATATCCTCGACGAGGACAACGCCTCGCAGATGTTGACTCGTCTGGACGAACTGGGCCTGCTGAAAGTGATACACAAGGACATCATCTGGAACGAACACATCGCCGGGCAGATCGCGGCCCTCGAGCCCGATCCCCCGCCAGAAGAATTTTGGCGGATCGGACTGGAGTTGCGCGGGGCGCGACTGAAGAAAGCTTTGGCTTACCTCCAGTGGTTGATACCGATCCCCATCTACCGCATCCAGGGCGTGATCAAACGCCTGAAGCTGCCGCGTCCTCTGGCCGAGTCCATCCGCGCGGCCTGCCTGATCTGGCATGAGCTACCTGACCTGGTAGATCAGAAACCCAGCCTGATCGCCTCCCGCCTGGCAAAAACCCCGGCCCTGGCGATCTACGGGATACACCAAACCACAGATGATCCGAAAGCGCGCCAGACCCTCGAAGATTACGCGAGGAAATGGAAAAGCGTCTCCCCCCATACCACCGGCCATGACCTGCACGCGCTGGGCCTGCCCCCTGGCCCTACCTACAAGCAAATCCTTGATGATCTCCGCAACGCCTGGCTCGATGGCGAAGTAAACACACTCAAAGGCGAGCAACGCCTGTTGAAGAAACTTATCAAGAGTACCACTAAAAAAATAGCGTAAATCCTTCTGACAAAATTTCTGCCCTTGTCACTTCTTCGCCGCCATGCTAGAATATTAGCGCTATAGGGTGGTAGCGATACTGCTGTCGGCGAAAGTGGGCAACCCCCACTTTTTTCGTGTCTGGAGCACTACCACCCAAATCGATGGAGAAAAAGCATGAAGAACGATTTTGCACTGGCTTTGAAGCAAATCCTGGAAGACCGTGGTTTACCACAAGAGGTCATCCTGGCAGCTATCGAGGACGCCATGGTGTCCGCCTATCGGCGCGCGATTCACGTTTCTAACGCTCAACACGTCGAAGCCAAAATCGACTCGGAAACCGGCGAGATAGCCATCTTCGCCGAGAAAGAAGTCGTCGAGGAAGTACAAGACGAGCGCACAGAAGTTGTGCTGTCTGAAGCGAAGGCCGTCGCTGCTGACGCCAAGATCGGTGACATGGTGATCGTAGAAAGCACGCCCAGCGATTTTGGCCGCGTGGCTGCTCAGACAGCCCGCCAGGTCATCCAACAACGCATTCGAGAGGCCGAACGCGACGCGCAGTCGAAATACTACGCCAACCAGGTTGGCGATATCGTCAACGGCGTGGTGCAGGCAATCAACGCCAAGCAGATCAGCCTTGGGTTGGATCTGAAAGCAGAAGGCGTCATGCCCCGCCGGCACCAAATCCCGCGCGAGTTTTTCCGCGTTCACGATCGCGTGCGCGCCCTGCTGCTCGAAGTGCAGGAGACAGGCCGCGGCCCCAAGATCATCCTCTCGCGCGCCCATCCGGATTTCCTGCGGCGTCTACTGGAAAACGAAGTGCCGGAAATCTATCATGGGTTAGTCGAAATCCGTTCGATTTCCCGCGAGCCAGGCCAACGCTCCAAGGTGGCTGTATCAGCCCTCCAGCCAGGGGTTGATCCTGTCGGCGCGTGCGTTGGCATTCGCGGCGTCCGGATCCAGGCTATTGTGCGCGAACTCAACGATGAAAAGATAGACGTGATCGAATGGAACCCCAACCCTGAGGCGTATATTGCCAAAGCGCTCAGCCCAGCCCGGGTGCTCAACGTCTTCCTCGAAGAAAACGGCGGCCCCAAAACAGCCACGGTGGTTGTCCCGGAGGATCAGCTCAGCCTGGCAATCGGGCGTGACGGACAGAACGCGCGTCTCACAGCCAAGCTCACCGGATGGCGCATCGATATCAAGAGCCTCATCGAGGCCACATCCGAGATGCTCTTCAAGCTCAAGAGTACCCCCGATTATGCAGTTTTCTACGAACAAGAGAAGGACGTTATTCCTCAGATCGAAGCATTGATGAGGAAAAAAGCCGAAGGCCGGCCTATCACACCGGAGGATTTCCAGGAGATGCAGGCCTTTACCGCGCGCATCGAGTTGAACCGCATTTCATCGCAGAGCATCACCCACAAAGAAGACAAAGCCCGCGCCAAAGCCGCAAAAGAAGGCATCCCCCAGGGAGCATACGAATTGCCTCTGGCTACATTGGGACTACCAACTCGCGTCGAAAACCTCCTGACCAAAAACCTGGATGTCGAAACGGTTGGCGATCTGGCGTTCAAGTTGAACTACGATATCGAAAAGATCCGCGAGATCGCAGGCATTGGCCCCAAAGCGATGGAACAAATCGAAAGCTCGCTCAAGTTGATGATCTCCTCGCTGCCCGAGATAGAAGAACCTGTTGCAGAAGCGCCCGTCGTTGCTGAAGCAGTCGAGGCCGCCCCGCCAACCGAAATCCCAGAAGCCGAGACTGTCGAGTACGTCGAAGAAGGAATACCCGCAGAGGTAGTCGCCGAAGCGCCCGAAGCAGGCGTGGAAGTCGAAGAACCCATAGAAACCAAAAAAGCAGTAGAGGCCCCCGAAGAACCGGTCGCGGAGGTCGCCGCGCCAGCAGAAATTCCTGCTGCAATAGCACCTTCAGAAGCAGAAGTTGTCGAGGAAGAAGAGACGCTAGAAACGATGGAAGAAATTTTCCACCGAAAACCTGAGATGTTAGAGATACCCGATTTGGATGACGAAGAACTGCCCTACAAGGAAGAAGAGGATGATGATAAATCCAAGAGGCGCAAGAAATACGTCGAAGTCGAGTACGACCCAGAACGGGATGTGACGATCTATCGCAAGAAACGCAAACGAGATTCCAAAGGTTGGGACGATTGGGATGATGCTGAATGGGATTTCTAATCCTTTTCGCCCCATCACAACCTGACCAAAGGAACACGGTTCCTGGCAGGAACCGTGTTCCTAAATCTACCTAGAGAAAGTAGTGGCAAAAAAAAGTAAGAAAAAACACGTACCCCAACGCACCTGTGCAGGTTGCCGTTCCGTACAGCCCAAGCTGTCATTGACCCGGGTTGTACGGACGGCTGAAGGTGTCCAGATCGACCCGACAGGAAAATTGGCCGGTCGTGGAGCTTACCTGCACGATAGTAAAGCATGCTGGGAAAACGGGCTGAAAGGCGCCCTGGCGCGAGCCTTGAGGACTGAGATCAACCCAGACGACTCTCGGCGCTTAGCGGAATTTATGGCCTCGCTCCCAGAAGAGACGGAATTATCAGTAGATCACGAAAAGGATCATAAGCCCGCCCCCGGGCGACCCGATGACGGGTCTTCGATCCGGTTTTCGTGAAGTGCTGATTATCCGTGTAGTGGAACAGGCTATGCGACGGGTACCAAAGAACAGCCCCTATCGGCAAGCGAGTGGAGAGTGCTGAGATGAACAGATAGACTCGGCAACCTCGCCAGCTCACTGGGGTACCAAACCTGAATCAAGGAGCGACCTTATGAGCAAAAACGGCGAACTAAAGAAAATCGAACTCCCTCACAGTATTACCGTTCGTGAACTGTCCGAACGACTGCAAACCAGCCCTATCGAAGTCATCAAAACATTGATGGGGAATGGGGTGATGGCCAATATCAATCAAGAAGTTGATTTCGATACAGCAGCCATCGTCGCAGCCGAAATGGGCTTCGATGCCGCTCTCAAAGTTCTCGAAGATAAATCCTTAGAAGATCAATCCGAGATTCCTCTCTGGCGTCAATGGATATCGAAGGAAAAGCCCAATGACCTCCAGAAACGCCCTCCCGTTGTGGGCATCCTGGGACACGTAGACCATGGGAAAACCACCCTGCTAGACGCCATCCGGCAGACAGATGTCGCAGGCAGCGAAGTAGGCGGGATCACCCAGCATATCGGCGCTTATCAGGTCGAACACAACCACCGTTTGATCAGTTTTATTGATACACCCGGCCACGCCGCGTTCACAGCGATGCGCGCCCGCGGCGCGCAAGGGGCAGATATCGTCGTTTTGGTTGTCGCCGCTGACGATGGCGTCATGCCCCAAACTCGTGAGGCAATTTCTCACGCGAAAGCCGCCAGAGTCCCCATCGTCGTGGCCCTGAACAAGATGGACCGTCCCAACGCCGCCCCCGATCAGGTCAAACAACAACTGGCAGAAGTAGGCCTCGTCCCCGATGAATGGGATGGAGATACACTGGTCGTTCCCATTTCGGCAAAAGAAAAAACCGGCCTGGACGATCTTCTCGAGGCAATCCTATTAGTTGCAGATAACAACGAGATCATCGCCAATCCCAACGGCAGAGTTTTCGGCACGGTGATCGAGGCCAGCCAAGAGCGCGGCCGCGGCGCGATGGCGACCTTTCTCGTCCAGAATGGCACCCTAAAAGTTGGCGATGTGGTCGTGGCTGGACAGGCGTGTGGAAAGATCAAAGCCATGTTCGATTACAAAGGCGAGAAAATTGACCAGGCGTCTCCATCCACACCAGTCTCGGTGATGGGGTTGGATGAAATTCCAGCAGCCGGAGAATTGTTCCGAACAGCCAAGTCAACCAAAGCTGCCCGTGAGATCGTCGAGAGGCGCAAACAACTCGTCGCAGAACGAGAAGCAGTAACCAGCGGCGGAATGACGCTCGAACAATTATTCGCCAGCGTTCAAGCGGGCGAGGCGCAGGAATTACGCCTGATTATCAAAGCCGACGTACAAGGCTCCCTGGAACCTATTGTCTCCTCTCTAAAGGATATGAAAGTGGAGGAGATCGGCGTCAATATCCTGCACGCCGACACCGGCAATATCAGCGAAAACGATGTCATGCTGGCATCCACCTCCGATGCGATCATCATCGGTTTCAATACGCAACCTGATGCCGCCACCCGACGCCTAGCGGAAAGCGAAGGCGTTTCTATCCGCACTTATAACATCATCTACCGCCTGACGGAGGATATTGATAAAGCTCTCAGAGGTCTGCTGGAACCCGAGATGCGCGAAATCACCCTCGGGCGCGCGAACGTGTTGGCTGTCTTCGGCGCTTCCAAAATCGGCAGAGCAGCCGGCTGCCGGGTTGTCGAAGGAGAGATTCGACGCAACGCCAGGGTCAGAGTTCTGCGGGGAGAAGAATCCCTCTTCAAGGGCGAAGTCGCCTCCCTCAAACGCCACCAGGAAGACGTGCGTGAAGTTCGCGAGGGCTTCGAATGCGGCATCGGGCTGAAGGGTTTCAATGACTTCGTGGAAGGCGATGTGATCGAATGCTTTACCATCGAAAAGGTCGAGGTGATCTAGGCTGGAGAATGAGATGGTCTCGAAATTGCGCGCCCAACGAATCGCTGATCGTATCCACGAGGAGCTTTCGACGCTCCTGCTCATGGAAGTTGCCGACCCGAGGATAGCATCTGCGCATATCACGAAAGTGCGTGTGGATAGCGAATTGGCTTTCGTCAACGTGTATGTCTCCTCGCCAGAAGGAAGCCAGAGGGCAGTGATCATCCTCAAAGGGCTGAACCACGCCAGCGGTTATTTGCGCAGCGAACTCGCCCGCCGGGTGCAGTTGCGCCATTTCCCCAGGCTGCGCTTTTACTGGGATCCCAGTCCCGAACATGCCGACCGCATTGACCGATTGATCGCTTCTCTCGATATCGGTGAAGACGACCTGGAGGCCTCCAACAATAGTGAGTCAACCAGCGATGATTGAATCGAAAATCCTGGAAGCCAGGCATCTCCTGGAAACCGCGGGACGCATCCTGGTCGTCTCGCATATCCGAC
Organism: Chloroflexota bacterium; assembly: GCA_016865865.1. Taxonomy (GTDB): domain Bacteria; phylum Chloroflexota; class Anaerolineae; order Anaerolineales; family UBA11858; genus NIOZ-UU35. The sequence continues at coordinate 1,137 of VGOC01000042.1, read as the reverse complement.
CAGATGGGGACGCTATCGGGGCGTTGTTGGGGATGGGTTTGGCGCTCCTGGAGGCGGAAAAAAACGTTCAGATGGTGCTGGAAGATGGCATACCCAAATCATTTCGGCACCTGCAAGGGAGCGAACAGGTCAAAAAGAAACCGGATGGCGAGTTCGATCTCATCGTCGTCCTCGACTGCTCGGATCTAGAGCGAACGGGTAAAGCGCTCAAGGGTTATCCAACTCCGGATATCAACATAGATCACCATGTCACCAATGATCATTTCGCTCGACTCAATCTCGTGGATAGCGAAGCGACCTCGACGACAGAGATGCTGGCTGCTTACCTGGCCGCCTTTGGATTGCAGATCACAGAGCCAGTTGCCGAAGCGCTGCTCACCGGTCTGATCACCGACACGATCGGTTTTCGGACGACCTCCATGCGCCCCCAGGCTCTGCGTACTGCCGCAGATTTGATGGAAGTGGGCGTTGATCTGCCAACGCTCTACCAAAAGGCGCTCAACACGAGATCGTTCCAGGCCGTCCGTTACTGGGGCGCAGGATTGAGCACTTTAGAGTACAACGATCGAATGGTTTGGGCGACATTAGATTATGAAGCTCGAAAAACGGCCGATTATCCGGGCAAGGATGACGCGGACTTGATCAATATCCTTGCGACGATCGAGAATATTGATATCGCCATGGTCTTCATCGAGCAAACCAAGAACCGTGTCAAAGTCAGTTGGCGCGCCCGTCCTGGATTCGATGTGGCGAAGGTCGCCGCGCAGTTCGGCGGCGGCGGGCATAAACCTGCTGCGGGAGCGACCATCGAGGGCAATATGAAAGAAGTTCAGGCTGAAGTGCTCGAAGCTACTCGAAAGCTGTTGAATGGGAGTTAACGTTTTAGTAAGGTTTTTTTAAGACATGAATTCGAATTAGGAAGGTAAAATTGATGCAACCCACGTAACTGCTCAGCCATCGAACGGATTAGCCCGAAAAAAGGGTGTGCGAAGGGGGCTGCGCCCCCTTCGCACACCCTTTTTTCGGGAACTTCCCCGTTTGGCTGAGTAGTTACCAACCCACTATCAATTACTGGGGAGATGAACTATGGAAGGAAAAATAAAAAACGTTGTTTCAGGGGCGCTTGTTATAGACAAG
>VGOC01000041.1 GCA_016865865.1 Chloroflexota bacterium | reverse complement strand
ATACCCGCCTCTCGAAACAAACATCGAAGGAGATGCCCGGCGCAGGCTTGCGATTGTGTTTGATGCCGAGCAGAGTCTCGTAAGTGGAGCGTGAGAAAGCGGTCATGCAGTTGTAGGTTGTAACACGCCCGAGCGGTATACAGCCTGGACAGTAACCGTAGTCATCTTGGCCTCCATCATGCCTGACGCGAATCATATCCTGGAAAAATTATTTAGAAAAGTGTTTACGCCTTGTTCACATTTGTGATAACATGGGGATATGTGGACAATTGATCTTGACGAATATCAGTACTTCACGAAAATTAGATCCAAGACCCGTCCTCGGGTCGCCCAGGGACGGGCTTCCGATCTTTTTCGTGATCTGAAGAGGTTACCTTTATGAGTCCCATCCGAATGTCGAAGGTAGAATCGGCGACGCGTGTCGCCCTTTCGTTCAACGAAGCCTTCAACCGCCATGACGTCGCCGGGATGATGCAACTGATGAGCAAGGATTGCGTCATCGAAGATTTCACGCCTCCCCCCAACGGCGCAGTTTACTCGGGGAAGGAAGAGGTGACCCGGTTTTGGCAGGAGTTCTTCCGCGAATTGCCCCGGGCCCACATCGCCATCGAGGAGATTTTTGGCCTGGGGCTTCGGTGCATCATGCGCTGGAGATACGACTGGGAGGATTCGGCGGGGAAAAGGGGGCGTGTCCGCGGCGTTGATATCTTCCAGGTCAAGGACGATCTCATCTGCGAAAAACTATCCTATGTCAAAAGATAATTCTATGTACCCAGGCAATTGCCCCAAATGCTCGAGTTGGCCAAACTCGACAGCTTCAGTTTCCGTTTCGTCAACCTGTTCGTGAAACCAGGTCTGATGATGAGGAATATGCACAGCCTTCCCGCCCAATGCAATGACCGGTAAAATATCCGATTTCAGCGAATTCCCCACCATGAGGAAGTTTTCCGGGGCGACGCCGTGCCTCTTCAAAATCTGGCGATAAGCCTCTGTGGTCTTGTGGCTGACGATCTCGACCGTTTCGAAATAACCCGATAAACCGGAACGCTCGACTTTGTTCTCTTGTTCGTATGGCTCCCCTTTCGTAATCAGGATCAGAGGATAACTGGCCGATAGTTTTGCCAGCGTCTCCCCAGCGTAGGGATTGATTTCTAGCTCCGAGGACAACATTTGCCTGATCAGTTCGACCAGTTCGAGCAGCGTTCCTCCGGTGATGGGCTGATCGGTCAGGCGGGCGACAGTTTCGATCAGCGAGAGGGCATAGCTTTTTATGCCGTACCCGTACAAAGGGATATTGCGAATTTCTGCCTGGTCGAGCTGTGAGAAGAATGGCTCGAGGTCGAATCCACCCCCAAGGATTTTGGCGATCTTCGGCCTGGCTCGGTGGTAGATGATTTCGTAATCCCAGAGAGTGTCGTCTGCGTCGAAACCGATAACCGTGATCATATCTCCATCTTGCCTGTCAACTCTTTCGAGTCACTCCAGAGAGCCGATCTCCTTCTCGACTGTCTCGAGAATCTCCCCCGACCTGACCAGTTCTTTCATGGCATTATGATCCGGGTACAGCGGCCGATCTTCGTCGAGGAAGGCCACATATTTGCGGATCACCCCTTTGGCGGCCTGAACGCCTTTGCCCGGCGAGAAATCGCGGAAGTCCAACGCCTGCGCCGCGCCCATGAATTCGATCCCTAATACCCCATAGGCGTTATCGAGAATTTGGCCGTTTTTGATCGCTGTATTCATCCCCATGGAGACGAAATCTTCCTGGTCGGCCGCGGCGGGGATGGATTGGATGCTGGCTGGGGTGGAGAGGATGCGTTGTTCGACGATCAGCATATCGGCGGTGTACTGGCTGAGCATCATCCCCGACATCATCCCGGCGCCCCTGGTGAGGAAAGGGGGCAGGCCGATGCTCAGGGCAGGGTTGGTCAGGCGGTTGAATCGCCGCTCGGAGAGCACGCACACCATCGTGATGGCCGCCCCGGCCATGTCCATCGGCAGGCTGACGGGCGTGCCCTGAAAATTCGCCCCCGTCAGGGTCAGTTTGTACTCCGGCAGGAAGATCGGATTGTCGCCGACGCCGTTGAGTTCGATCTCCACCTGGCGCCGGGCGTAGGCGATGGCGTCTATAGCCGCGCCGATCACCTGTGGGGTGGAGCGCATCGAGTAGGCGTCCTGCACCTTCACTTTCAACTTTCCTGTGACCAGGTCGCTCTCCGCGATGAGCCTGTTCAGGTTTTGGGCGGTCTTCACCGCGCCGTCGAAGCCGCGCACTTCATGCAGACGCACATCGTAGGGCTTCATATTTGCGAACAGGGCTTCCAGGGTCATGGCGCAGGCGATCTGGGCCTGCTTGATCCAGCGTTCCATTTCGTAGATGTGGATGGCGCTCATGGCGGTGAGCAGGTTGGAGCCATTGATGGCGGCCAATCCGTCGCGCGCTCGAAGACCTGGGATGGGAATGCCTGCGCGATCCATGGCTGCTTTTCCAGGCAAACGCTCGCCTCGATAGAAGGCCTCGCCTTCGCCCATCAACAGCAGGGCGATCTGCGACATGGGCGCAAGATCGCCGCTGGCGCCCACCGAACCTTTCTGGCAGACCACCGGCGTGACGCCTTTGTTGAGCATCTCGACCAGGGTCAGGGTGATCTCGGGCCGGCAGCCCGATATCCCATGGGCATGAACGTTGATGCGCCCAGCCATGGCCGCCCGCACGTACTCGATGGGCGTCGGTTCGCCGATCCCGGCGGCGTGATTGTAGATCAGGTAGCGCTGGAATTGCTCGACCTGCTCATCGGTCAGGACCACTTCCGAGAACTCGCCGATGCCGGTGTTGACGCCGTACATGATCTCATGCGCCACGATCTTCTCTTCCAGCATGGCGCGGCAAACCTCGATGCGTTCGAGCGCCTCGGGGTGAAGCTTCACCTTTTCGCCATGCCGGGCAATCCGCACCAACTTTTCGATGGTCAGCCCAGAGCCGTCCAGGACAACAGTCATTTTTCGCTCCTTTTCGTGATCTACTGATTATGATCTCCGCATACCGCGGAGCCGTTCGAAGAGTTCCTTCTCTTTGGCGCTCAGTCTCTTCGGCAGCAGCACATCCACTTTGACGAACAGATCGCCCTTCTTCTTGGGGTCGCTCAGGCGAGGCATGCCCAGGCCGCGCAGCCGGAAGGTCTTGCCGTTTTCGGTTTCGGGAGGGATGGTCAGCCTGACGCGCTGGTCTATGGCGGCGACTTCCACTTCGCCGCCCAGCAGCGCATCGAAAAGGCCAACTGGCACATTGATTCGCAGGTTGTCGCCATTGCGCTCGAAGAGGGGATGGGGGAGAACTTCGACTCTCAAGAACAGGTCGCCAGCCTGACCGCCCATCGCGCCGCGCTGCCCCTGGCCGCGCAGCCGTATCTTGGAGCCGGTCTTGACCCCCGGGGGAATCTGAGCCTCGATCTTGCGCCCATCTTCCCATTGCAACAGCCGCGACGCCCCTCGATGCGCTTCTTCGAGGGAGATCTCGACGGTGTGTTCGGCGTCCTGGCCGCGCTGAGGCCTGCGCACGCGCCGCTGACCGAAATCGGCGCCTGCCCCCCGCCCGAATCCGCCGAACAGGGTTTCGAAGAAGTCGGAGAAACCGCCCAGGCCGCCGATGCGCCCAAAGAGCTGTTCCAACTCCTCTAGGGTCATGGTGCGCGTGTAGCTGCCTGCGCCCTGGCTCTGCCAGGGACCCCAATTGAAGTCCTCCGGTTGGCCGCCGGCGCGCCCGAATTGCTGCCAGTGTGCGCCGAATTGATCGTACTTCTGTCGCTTGTCTGGGTCGGAGAGCACCTCGTTGGCCTCGTTGATCTCTTTGAATTTTTCCTCGGCTGCCTTTGCATGATCTCCCTTGTTCATATCGGGATGATATTTGCGAGCCAGCTTGCGGAACGCCTTCTTGATCTCGTCTTGAGAAGCGTTTTTGTCCACGCCGAGGATTTGATAATAGTCTTTGTAGTCCATGGGCATCCGGCTATGAGTATATCACTAAATTGAAAGGGCGAACCTTGCATGCAGGCTCGCCCTCGTAAAACCCGTAGGATGGGTTGTCAACCTGTCCTACGGATCGCGAACTATCTGGACGGATTGGCAACTCGTCCTAGCCCACCCCAGACTGATCCTGCCCCGGTCGGTTTCCACTTTGCGGATGATGACATCGAGCACATCGCCGACGCCAGGATTTTCCCCGCGGGGGATCTGGCTGCGGTGCAGCAGGCCATCCTGTTTGACGCCGATGTCTATGAAGACGCCGAAATCAACCACGTTGCGCACCGCGCCTTTCAAACGCATGCCGATGACCAGGTCTTCCATCTCTAGCACATCGCTGCGCAGGATCGGTTTGGGCAGATCTTCACGCGGATCGCGGCCCGGGCGGATAAGCTGTTCGACGACATCTTCCAGGGTAGGGAGGCCGGCGCCTAGCTCGGCGGCTAACTGTTCGAGGGGCAGGGTTGAGCGGAGGCCGTTCAGGGCTGATGCGCGTTCCTCGAGCGTGGCGCCCACCCCCAGGCCCGCGCGGCGCAACACCGCTTCGGCGACCGGGTAACTCTCCGGGTGGATGGCGGATGCGTCCAACGGGTTATCGCCGCCGCGGATGCGCAAAAATCCCGCCGCCTGCTCGAAAGTCTTCGGCCCCATCCCTGGCACCTCCTTCAAGGCCTGGCGGTTTGGGAAGGGACCGTGTGTGTCGCGATGCTCCACGATGCGCATAGCCATTATAGGGCCAATGCCGGAGACGTAACTCAGCAAAGCAGGCGAGGCCGTGTTGACGTCCACGCCGACCTGATTGACCACGCTCTCCACGACAATGCCCAGGGCTTTGGCCAGCGCCTTCTGGTCTACATCGTGCTGGTACATGCCAACGCCGATGGATTGGGGGTCTATCTTGACCAGCTCCGCCAGGGGATCCTGCACCCGCCGGGCGATGGAGACAGCCCCGCGCATGGAGACGTCCATCTCGGGGAGTTCGGCGCGGGCGAGCTTGCTGGCGCTGTAGACGCTGGCCCCGGCTTCGTTGACGATCAGGTAGTGCAGGGGGGTGGCGTGCAACGTGCCCAGGAGTTCCTGGATGAGTTCGGCCACAAGTCCTTCCGTCTCGCGTGAGGCCGTGCCGTTGCCGATGGCGATCAGCGTGACATGATGCTGTTCGATGAGCGACGAAAGCGTTCGTTTGGCCTTCTCGATCTGTTTCTGTGGCTCATGCGGGTAGATCGTCTCCGTGGCCAGCGGCTTGCCGATGATATTGATCACGGCGACTTTACAGCCGGTGCGGTAACCGGGGTCAATGCCCATGATGGTATGTCCGCTCAGCGGCGGCTGGTTGAGCAGGTTGCGAAGGTTGGCGGCGAAAACTTCGATGGCGTGTTCTTCGGCGATTTCGGTCAGGCTGCGGCGCACGTCCCGCTCGATGGCCGGGAGCAGCAGGCGTTGAGCGGAATCCTCGATGGCCTGATCCATTTGTGTTTTCAGAGGAGACCGCCGATCTGGTCGGAAGCGGGATTCGACCGCGCCGCGCCATTCCCGTTCGGGGACCGAGACGTCCACGCGCAATATTTTTTCGCGCTCGGCGCGGTTGATGGCCAGGATTTGGTGGGGTTGCAGGCGGTCGACGCGCAGGTCGAAATCGTAATAGGTCTCGTAGACCTTGCGAGGATCATCCGCCTCTTCGGTCTTTTGCGCCCGTTGTTGCCCCCATTGCAGGGCTTTCTGGCGGGTCTCCTGACGGATTTCCGCGTTATCGCTGATCACTTCTGCGACGATGTCCCGCGCCCCGGAAAGGGCTTCTTCGTCGCTGGAGACTTGTGAATTGATGAACGGCGCAGCCAGCTCTGCGGGAGTTTCCTGACTGACGATTTGCGCCAGGATCATGTCGGCTAACCCCTGGAGGCCTTTCTCTTTTGCAACACTGGCGCGGGTCTTCCGTTTGGGTTTGTAAGGCCGGTAGATATCTTCCAGCCCGGTAGACGTCTCGGCTTCCTGGATGGCCGCGTGCAATTCAGGGGTCAACGCGCCTTGTTCCTGGATGGTTTTGATCACAGTCTGCCGGCGTTCGTCCAGGGTGCGCAGGGCCTTCAGGTTCTCTTCGATCTGGCGAATCTGTTCCTCGTCGAGTCCGCCGGTGGCCTCTTTGCGGTAGCGGGCGATGAAAGGAACGGTGTTCTCGGCGTCGAGCAGATCAACCGTGGCGGCGACCTGCCCGGGCGTGATAGTTAATTTTGCGGCAATATTTTCGATATGGTTCATATAGGAGTTGCAGCGATTTCAATCATCCGTTCGATGGCTGAGCAGTTACACTTTCGGATTTTATTTAGCTGCTTGCGCTTTCCTGTCGTTCATGATTTGTATGAACAGGGGCGCCAGTTGAGGATCGAAGTGCATGCCAGACTCTTTCGAGATGATCTCGACCACCTCCTCATGCGTCCTGGCTTTGTGATAAGGCCGCGTAGTGGTCAGTGCATCGTAGACATCGGCCAGCGCAAGGATTCTGCCCTGGATGGGGATATCTTTCGACTTCAGGCCCTTCGGGTATCCGCTGCCATCCCACTTTTCGTGATGATACAAGATATAGGGCAGGGTGCCTCGAAGGTGGGCGATATCCTGGAGCATTTTTGCGCCGGCGATGGTGTGTTTCTTCATCAATTCCCACTCGTCGTCTGTGAAAGGGCCTGGTTTATTGAGGATCTGGCTGGGGATGACGATTTTGCCTATATCGTGAAGACGAGCGCCGAACTCCAACATGCGGATATGTTGTGCAGGCCAGTTGAGCGCTTTGGCCATCCAGAGGGAATACGTTGACACCCTCTCGACATGGCCGCGGGTGTATTTGTCTCGTCCCTCGATGGCGTTAGCCAGCACCTTGACAGTATCCAGGTAGGCTTTTCCAACCTGCGCGACCTCCACGGCTGCTGTGCGGTAGAGGCGGGCGTTGATGATCCTCACCAGATCGGCAGGCTCGATTGGCTTGGTGAGATAGTCCTCGACGCCCAATTCGCGCCCCCGCTGGATATCCTCGGAGGTGCTGTGGGAGGTCAGGAAGACGAAGGGAATCGCCGTCCATCGAGAGTTCTGCCGCACCGCCTTGTAGAATTCGATCCCATCCAACTGGGGCATGTTGATGTCCGAAAGGATGAGATCGGGTGTCTCCTTTTCGAGCAGCGCCAGGCCCTCGAGGCCATTCTTTCCTTGTCTGGTTTTATAGCCCTCCAGTTCGAGAGCTTTCGAAATCACGGTCCGAATCTGAGCGCTGTCCTCGACGACCAGGATCAAACGTTCGGTGATGGGTACATTGGATGCGTCGTTCATATTTAACAGAGATAAAAGCCACCATTTGTAGATCGCGCCCTTGAATCAATGACTGGGCCTGATTATACTTTGACTACATTGACAACATCACATTCGCTTGTTTGTCGAACTACTCACATTATGAAGCTCAACGAACTGCTCGAGTCTTTGCCGGATAATTATACCCCCGTTGACCGCGAACTGATACAGCGGGCCTACCGTGTTGCCACAAAAGCGCATGGGAACCAGAAGCGCGCTTCCGGCGAGCCATACGTGACCCATTGTGTGGCGGTGGCGAGGATTCTATCCGATATGTACGTCCCGCCGAATGTTGTTGCGGCAGGGCTATTGCATGATACGGTGGAAGATACCAAAGTCGCCATCGAGGATATCCGCAATGACTTCGGCGAGGATATCGCCAGGCTGGTTGACGCCGTCACGAAATTGACCTCTCTGCCGCGAGTCTCACGGGGGGGAGATCGAATCGAAGAGCCGGGAGTGGATGACGTTGAGGTAACCACGAAAAGTCAGGAGCAAGGTCAGGCCCTGGCCTCGGCCAGCCTGCGGAAGACCTTTCTGGCTATGGCCGACGATCCGCTCGTCGTTCTGATCAAGCTTGCCGACCGGCTGCACAATATGAAGACGTTGGGTTTCGTGCCAGCCTCGAAACAGAAGCGCATAGCCCAGGAAACCATGGATATATTCGCCCCCCTGGCAAGCCGGTTGGGTATCTGGCAGATGAAGTGGGAATTGGAAGACCTCTCCTTCCGCTACCTGGATAACGATAAATATATGGAGATTGCGGGGAAGCTGGATGAGAGGCGCTCCGAACGCGAGAAAAGATTGGAGAAGATCAAAGGGCGTCTCACGGAGGTCTTGGAGCAAGCTGACATAAAAGGCGTCTCTATCTCTGGCCGCCCAAAACACATCTATTCCATCTACCGGAAAATGAAGCGCAAGGGCGTCCCATTCGAGGAGGTCTATGATGTGCGCGGCGTGCGGATCATCGTCCCAGAAAAAGCCGATTGTTATGTCGCCCTGGGGGTGATCCATGCCTATTGGCGGCCGATCCCGGGTTCTTTCGATGATTACATTGCTGCGCCGAAGGAGAACTTCTACCGTTCGTTACACACTGCTGTCATTTTCGACGATGGCGGCACCCTGGAAGTGCAAATCCGAACCATGGAAATGCACCGGAGCGCGGAGTATGGCATTGCGGCTCACTGGCGCTACAAAGAGGGGGAAGCCGACGATCCAGATTTCGAACGCCGGATCATGTACTTGCGTCAATTGATGGATTGGCGGCAGGATGTGGATGACGCCCAAGAGTTCGTTGACGGCATGAAGTCTGATGTGTTCGGCGATCGGGTGTATATCTTCACCCCCAAGGGCGATATCATTGATTTGCCCCTGGGGGCGACGCCGATTGACTTTGCCTATCATGTGCATACTGAGGTGGGGCATCGCTGCCGGGGAGCAAAAGTCAGCGGTAAATTAGTGTCCCTGGATTATCAATTGCAGACCGGGGATCAGGTAGCCATCTTGACCGCCAAGCGTGGTGGCCCGAGCAGGGATTGGCTGAATCCCCATTTGGGGTTGGTCAGAACGCAACGAGCGCGTTCCAAGGTCCGAAGGTGGTTCAAACAACAGGCGCGCGACCAGAACATCAAGCATGGGCGCGAATTATTGGAGCGCGAATTACGCCAGTTGGGCCTGGTAGATGAAAACCTGGATCAATTGGCGCGCGCCTTGAACTACAAATCCGTAGACGATCTGGCCGAAGCGATCGGGTGCGGGGACCTTTCTCTTTCGAAAGTGTCCAATGAACTGATCCGCATTGAAGAGGAAGATGACGATGGATTCGAATTCCCGGTTCCGCCGGTTCCCGATTACGAGCAGAAAACGACCGAGGGGATCACCGTCCGGGGGTTGAAGGGTTTGCTGACGCGCATGGCGCTCTGCTGCAATCCTGCGCCGGGCGATGAGATCGTCGGCTATGTCACGCGCGGGCGCGGCGCAACCATCCACCGACGGGATTGTCCCAACATCCTCAACGTCAACGAAAAGGAACGCCTGGTCAGGGTTTCTTGGGGCGAGGCCAAGCAGACCTTCCCGGTGCCGGTTCGCATCAAGGCCTATGACCGCGAGGGCTTGATGCGGGATGTATCTACCCTATTATCCGATGAGGGGGTCAGCATGAATCGAGTGCATGTTGACGTCAATCGCCGCAACATGGCCGTCTTCGATCTGGTCCTGGAAGTGCGCGATATCGGCCATCTCAGCCGCATCCTGGATCGCGTGGAGCAGTTGGCTAACGTGGTAGACGCTCGACGCGTGCGCCCTGGATAATTGGCGGGGATGGTATAATTTCGCCCCGATTATGACAATCATCACTGACCTGACTCCCATTCCGCAGGCGCGCCAGAAGCTCATGGCCGCCTTCTCGCCCGTCGAAACCGAGCGAATTCCCCTCTCCCAGGCGGCAGGCCGGGTGTTAGCTGAGGCGATCTGTTCGCAGTCCGATTTGCCTGCCTTCGCCAATTCCAGCATGGATGGTTTTGCCATCCGCACCGATGATGCTCGCGGCGCGGATCAGACCCATCCGGTCACTCTCGCCGTGGTCGAAGATATCCCCGCCGGGGCCTCGCCGAAGGTTTCCCTTGGGGCCGGCCAGGCCGCCCGCATCATGACCGGCGCGGCTTTGCCGCCAGGCGCAGATGCGGTTGTGCGCGTGGAAGATACCGATTTCGGTTTGCGCGATCCGGGATCGTCTGCGCCGAAGCGGGTGCAGGTGTATCAATCGGTTGCTGTGGGCGAAAACGTGCGCCCCCGGGGGCAGGATGTGCGCGCGGGGGAAACAGTGCTCAACCCTGACCGTCGTCTGCGCCCCCAGGATGTCGGGGTGTTGGCCATGTTGGGAATGCCAGATGTTCCCGTATACCGGCGTCCCCGCGTCGGTTTGATGTCCCCAGGAGATGAATTGTTGCCCCTGGGCGCGCCGCTGGAAGCTGGCAAAATATACGAATCGAATTCTTATATGCTTGCGGCCCTGATTGCCCAAAGCGGGGGAGACGTAGCGCGATTGGGCATCGTCCCCGATACGATGGAGGCAGTGCGCCAGAGTTTGCAGGGCGCAATTGCTGGGGGTGTTGATCTGTTGCTCTCCACGGGGGGCGTGAGCGTGGGCGCGTTCGACTACGTCCGGGCGGTTCTCGAACGGGAAGGCGAATTGATCTTGTGGCGCGTGAATATGCGTCCGGGCAAGCCGTTGGCCTTTGGGAGTTATCAGGGCGTTCCCTATTTCGGTTTGCCGGGAAATCCGGTCTCCGCCTATGTGGGCTTCCAGGTTTTCGTCAGACCCGCGCTCAGGAAAATGGCCGGGCTGCCCGAAGAAGCGCGCCTGACGAGGAAGGTCTGTTTGTCCGAGCCGATCGAGTCCGATGGCCGAGAGAGCTATCTGCGCGTCAGCGCGACGCACCAGGGTGGCAAATGGTTTGCGCGCTTGACAGGTCATCAAGGATCGGGTAATTTATATTCTCTGGTGAATGCAAATGCTCTGTTGATCGTCCCGGCGGGTGTAACCTCATTGCCCGTTGGCGCTGAATTGGAAGCCTGGTTTTTCGAAGGATTAGACTCATGACATCATCACCCTTACCAGCATCGAAGACCGAGGCGCGCTTGCGCTGGTCTGCCATCGGTTTAGCCCTGTTGGGTTTGGCCGATTCTGTTTACTTAGCCTGGCTCAAGCTCGCGAATACAACCGCGGCCTGCGCCGGGATTGGGGACTGCGAATCTGTCAACAACAGCCCCTATTCCGAAATTGCCGGCGTCCCCATCGCTGTCTTGGGGGCTGGCGCATATCTGGCGATCTTGTTTTTCCTGGCGATCGAAGCGCGGTCTTCATTTTGGCGTGACTACGCGCCGATGATCGTGTTTGGCATCAGTTTGACCGGGGTTCTCTATTCCGCTTACTTGACGTATGTCGAAGTGGCAATCCTGCATGCCATCTGCCCCTATTGTGTGGTTTCGGCTATTTTACTTGTTGCATTATTGGCCATTTTTGTGGTACGCTTATGGCGTGACGACGAAAATGGATTCTGACTGAGGAGATTTCGAAAGATGCCTAAAATTCGCTGTCTCTATGTGGGGTGCATATATCTCGAAAAAGGTTATTGTAGCGCACCGCTGATCAATCTTGATCCCGATGAAGGTTGTCTATCGTTTACCCAACTGGATGATCCCTTTGAAGTAGAAGTGAGCGAAGAATGGGAAGACGAACTCGAAGGCTTCGAAGATTGGGAGGAAGACGATTTCGAGGACGATTGGTTAGAGGACGAAGATGAAGACGACGACGATGATGTATAGTGTCTGAGTGAGAAACTTTGCACAGAAATCTTGTACCGCGCCATTTGCAGGCGCGGTTGCTATTTATTGGGCAATCCTGTGGGGCATCATTTCCAGCACGCTGATTGGCTGCGGTAATAGCTCCACATCGAGCCAGGGTTCGCCGGGAACGGAACGCCTGGTCATCGTGTCATCGTTTACACCCGCCGCCTCGGCTACTGCCACATCAGAACCTCGATCATCCTCTGTGTTATCCCCGCAACCATCGTTTACCGAAACGCCCACAGCAACACTCTCGCCGGTGTCAGAGTCCATCGGACCTTTTCTTCCATTCGAGACGCAAGAAGACCAATCCTTTGGTGAAGTATTTGACATGAAGGTCTCACCCGAGGGTGTCCTGTGGCTTGTGACCAGCCAGGGATTGCGCAGTTATTGGGACAATGCCTGGACTATACATCCCGATCATGGCGAGGTCCTCCTCGGTTTCGACGCACTCGGGCGCGCCTGGATCGCTCCCAATGACGGCGAAAGGATATCCGCCTGGGATGGCGAGAAATGGAAAATCTATGGTCTGGAATCTGGCTGGACGCCTGCCGGGCCGGTGTGGCGCGCCGGGACGTTTGCCACCGTCAGCGAGGAAGTCGTCACTGACGAGCGCGGCTGGGTTTGGCTTGCCACCCAGAGAGATGTGCGCAGGTTCGATGGCGAGCAATGGCGCATCTACGATGCCGAGGATGCGGGTTACTATCCTACCGAGGAGATGTTGGCGCAGGGCTTCGAGTATTTCCTCACCGATGTGGCCCTCGACAGCGTCGGGGATGTGTGGATAGCCGATTGCGCCTGGGAGGGACCAGGCGCCGAAGGGCAGGGAGCGCGCTGGTTCAATGGCAGGTATTGGTGGGGTCGCTATAGCCAGGTAGTCGGTTCTGGCTGCGTCGAGGATATCGAAGTTGATCAATATGGCCGCATTTGGGTTGGCGTAGACGAGACTCTATGGCGATACTCACCCCGATGGGGCTGGAAGAAGTACGACATGCCGATGATTGATCCTGCCTGGGGAACGCGTTGGGGCTATATCGCTGAAATTACCTTGGGCGGCGAGGATACCGCCTGGGTCACGATGGCCCCGTGCAGCGGCGCCAGATGTGATACCGACCTGTTCTTACTCTATCGTCTGACCGGCGACGAATGGACCCTGGTGAGCGAACATGGCCCTGGCGATCTGGCTTTGGATTCTACTGGCAGAGGCTGGTTGTGCGATAGAAATCATCTCTACAGCGTTACTGACGCATCGAGCGAGTTGATCGCCGATTTGAGGCCGTTTTACTGTATCGTCGAAATGGATACGAATGGCAGAGCCTGGCTGGCGCAACCTGGTCAATCTATACTTTGGGTAACTGCTCAGACTCCGCCCCAACCCACCCCGACTGACTGAGTGGTCCGGCTTCCCGCTGTGATGAGCATTTTGCGAAGTTCGAAGGATAGGCCAAGATGTACCATTCCAAGATTCGAATCAATGGCATTGATATTCACTATGAAATCACAGGCGAGGGCCAGCCTCTCCTGCTGATCCATGGCCTCGGCTCCAGCACGCGCGATTGGGAGATGCAGGCGCCGGTTTTCGCTAAGCACTTCAAGGTGATCGCGTTCGACGCCCGCGGGCATGGACGATCGGATAAGCCGCCTGGGCCGTACAGCCTGCCCATGTTTGCCGACGATGCAGCCGCTCTGATGCGCGCCCTCGATATCACCCCCGCGCACGTGGTCGGCATCTCCATGGGAGGCATGATCGCGTTTCAGTTGGCCGTGGATCACCCTGAGTTGATCAAGAGCATGGTCATCGCCAATGCCACGCCAGAGCTGGTCGTACGCTCGTTCAAAGAGCGTCTGATCGTGTGGCAGCGCGAATGGATCGTGCGCCTGATCGGCATGCGCAAGATGGGAGAAGTCCTGGGGGATCGCCTCTTCCCCAAACCTGAACACGCCGAAATACGAAAAATATTCATCGAGCGTTGGGCAGAAAACGACCCGCGCGCCTACCTGGCCTCCATGCGCGCCCTGGTGGGCTGGAGCGTGATGGAGCATATCGAGACAGTCGAGATTCCCACTCTTGTGATCGCCGCTGACCAGGATTACACCGGGGTCAGTTTAAAAGAAGCCTTTGTCGCCAGGATGCCGAATGCAAAGTTGCTGGTGATCGAGGATTCGCGCCACGCCACGCCAGCAGAGAAGCCCGAAGAATTCAACCAGGCTGTAATGGATTTTTTCATGCGGTGAACGCTTACGTCACCCGTTTGGCGAAGACAGACGGGACAAGATCGCCAGTGTCTCCGCCTTTCCCCCAGAACCTTCTTCTCCTCCGGGGCCGACGCAGGAAGGGCAGCCATCGCTGCACTTGCAATTGCCGATCAGTTCCCTCGCATGGCGGATGAGTTCGTCGTGACATTCGTAGAGACGCTGGCTGAATCCAATGCCGGCGGGGATCATCTCATAGATCACGATCACCGGCCCGGCTCCGCTGTCCGCCAGCGACGATCGGGGGTCGGAGTGGACCCCCAGGTCGCGCGCATCGCACATCAGGAAGAGCGGCGCCAGATGACCCAGGGCATAGGCTGCTCCAGAGAGGCCGCTGCGCACCCGCACAGCGCTCTCGACGCGCTGGTGACACGCCGGGCAGACCGTGATCAAATTTTCGAGCCGGTTGGCCTCCCGAGGTATGTCGAACGCCTTGAAGGGAATCTTATGATGGACGTGGTGAGAAATCTCCCCTTCGATGGCTCCGCAAACCTGACAGGAATACGCATCGCGTTCGAGCGCGGCCTGGCGTTGCGCTCCCCAATTGGAGCCGTAATCGTTGCGGTCGCTCCCCCACAACCCCTCGGCGCGCAAATCTGCGACGACCTGCTCGTATAACGATAGCCAATACCCGGCGGTCAGCAGTTCGTTGGGGGGCAGTTCTAATTCCCGGAAACCCAGCTTTTCGTGACTTTCCCAGCGGATCATGTGGAAACCGCTCACCCGGCTGATCACGGCGAGTTCTCCATGGGCTTTCGATCCGCCTGGGATGGCCTCGACCTCTCGGAGGTCCAGCAGCCGAATCTCCGTCTCCCTCCGCGGGCGGGTGAAATAATCTACCTGCGTTGGTTGCAGGATAGCGAGATGATTTTCCAAATCCAATGTTTCCACCAGGTAGGTCTCCCCCTCGTGCAGGTAGATCGCGCCAGGATGCGCCATCCAGGGAGCGGCTTCGCTTTCGACTTCGCCAATTGTTTCGGCGTTGCTCTTTAGGAGGATGGGATGCGCCGAAGCGCTGCGCAAGGAAATATCCGCCGAGGGGTAGTGGTCGCCCATCCAATAGAATCGATCCCTGGATTTATGCAAGATCCCGCCCTCGTGAAGAAAGTTCAACATTTCTGTAACCTGGGCTGGCGCGACGTTCCCAAAGGCTTCCCCATCCCGGAAGGGAAGTTCGAAGGCTGCGCACTGCAAATGCTTGAGCAGGATCAATAGATTGTCCGCGTTGATCAGGGCGTGTTCGGGGCTGCGCTGAAAGAAATATTCTGGGTGCCTGGCCAGGAACTGGTCCGATGGCGATGGCCCAGCAACCAAAACAGATAGAGAGGCTTCCCGCCCGCGCCCAGCGCGCCCGGCTTGCTGCCACGTCCCGGCGATCGTCCCAGGGTAGCCCGCCTGCACCGTCGCCGTCATCCCGCCGATATCAATGCCCAATTCCAGCGCGGTCGTGGTGACGACCGCTCGCGCCTCGCCCTCCCTCAAGCCTCGCTCGATCTCCCTGCGATGCTCCGGTAAATACCCGCTGCGATATGCCCTCACCCCCCGGCCTTCGCCATGCTCAACCCTCCCCCCTCTCCCTCTCCCAGCATTGGGAGAGGGGGGCAGGGGGGGTGAGGGTGAGGTCCTCAAATACCTCAACATCACCTCCACCGTGCGCCGCGTCCGACCGAACACGATGGTCTGTAGGTCGTAGCTGAGCAGATCATCCGCCAGGCGCACACTCTCCGCCAGCATACTGGCTCGCAGACCCAACTCGGGGTCCACGATGGGAGGATTGTAAAGGAGGAAATGCTTAGCCCCTCTTGCCGAAGCATCGTCGGCGATCAGGGCGACGGGTTCTTCGATCAACTCCTGGGCCAGTTCCGCCGGATTGCCGATGGTGGCTGAGGTGAGGATGAACTGCGGTTCGGAGCCATAGAACCTGGCGATTCGCTTCAACCGCCGGAGCACGTTGGCGACATGCGACCCAAAGACGCCCCGGTAGACGTGCATTTCGTCAATGACCACATATCGCAGGTTTCTGAAGAAATCCGCCCAGGCCGTGTGCCGCGGAAGGATGCCGATATGCAGCATATCTGGATTCGAAATGACCAGCCGCGATTTTCTGCGAATCGCCGCCCTGGCGCTCTGACTGGTATCCCCATCATACGTCGCCGGCGCAATCGAAAAGGACTGGTCACTGTCCACTGCCAACAGCTCACTGATCCCTGCCAACTGATCCTGCGCCAGCGCCTTGGTAGGGAAAAGATATTGGGCGCGCCCCTCGGGAGACCTCAGCAAGAAATCGAGCACCGGCAGGTTGTACGCAAGGGTTTTGCCACTGGCTGTATGCGTTGCCAGGACGATGTGGCGGCCGGCCCGAATCTGATCCCAGGCGTCTTTCTGATGGCAGTAGAGAGCGCTGATCCCTGAGCGCTTCAAGGCCTGGGCAAGCCCCTCATGTAGATCATTTGGAAATGGTACGAAAGTAGCCGCGCGCGCCGGGATCGTTTCCCAGGCGGCGATATTCCCCCCAATCGTCGGATCGGATCGCCAATGGCTTAACAGAGCTGCTAGAGACATATCCGATCCTGGTTGATGAAAGTGCTGATGCTAGGCTTCTTCCTTGGATTCCTCTTCGCTTTCGCCTTCTTCTTTATCGTTCGTCTGCAAGCCATCTTTGAAGGCGCGGATACCCGAGCCGAGTTCGCCAGCAATCTTGGTGATGCGCCCAACGCCGAACAGGAGCAGTACGATCACTAGAATGATAATCAGTTCAGTAGGTCCAAAATGCATAGTTGCTCTCCGAATGTTTTTTCGCTCCGCGTATTCTGTATCTCCGCGGTGTTATCCAATCGATATCGGTTCCGTCTTTGGGATGTACTGACTAAGTTTACAATGAATTGCCTGAAAATGCAATGCAACTTCAGGAACCTTGTTCCTGCCTGAATTCGGAAGACAGATGCCCCAGGTCAATGGTCGCTTCGTCGCAGAAGAGCATCGCCCTTTCGATCGCATTGCGCAGCTCACGGATATTCCCAGGCCAGGCATGATTGTGCAGAGCAGCCATGGCGCGCTCGGAGATATGCGTGATATTCAACCCCATGCGCCCGTTGTTTTCCCGGATGAAGAGGCCGACGAGTTCTGGAATATCCCCCTTGCGCTCCCGCAGCGGCGGGATGTGCAGGTCCACGACCTTCAACCGGTAGTACAGGTCTTCTCTGAATTGACCCTCTCTGATCAGGGCTTCGAGATCTCGGTTGGAAGCTGCCAGGATTTGCACATCCACTTTGATCAGGTTCGTCCCGCCGACGCGGCGGAAGGCCTTTTCGTCCAGGGCGCGCAATAATTTCGCTTGCATATCCACAGGCAGGGAGGCGATTTCATCGAGGAATAAGATGCCCTCGTCGGCGATTTCCATCAGGCCGGGCTTGCGCTTTTGCGCGCCAGTGAAAGCGCCGGCCTCGTAACCGAATAGCTCCGCTTCGAGCATGGTGTTCTGAATGGCCGCGCAGTTGATCCCGATGAAAGATTTCCCCGCCCGAGGGCCCATCTGATGGATGGCGCGCGCCAGGATTTCCTTGCCGGCGCCGGTTTCCCCAGTGATCAGCACCGAGACCGAGGCCTGCGCGGCTCGTTGCGCCAGATCGAGCTGTTCGCGCATTTCGGAGCTTTTGCCGACGACGAAGTTCAATTCCCCGCGCTGTTGATCTCGGAAGTGAATCAACTCCCGCCGCATGGCGACGATCTCTTTGGCGCGTTGGATGGATGATTCCAGCCGGTCGAATTGAATTGGTTTTTGAAGAAAATCATGCGCCCCGTTTTTCATGGCTTCCACGGCCATGTCAATATCCCCATACGCCGTGATCAGGATGATCGGCGGGCGCACGGCCAATCGAGCTGTCTCCTCCAAAAGGTCTGGGCCGTATCCATCGGGAAGCTGCACATCCAGGAGGATGATGTCGGCGTTCTCCTGCTCGATATGTCCTCGCGCCTCTTTGAGATTGGCGGCGGATAGAACTTCGTACCCCTCGCTTTCGAGATAGTCTCCAAGTTGCGTGCGGGCGTTTTCTTCGTCATCTACAATTAATATCGTTGCTGTCATGGCGTCATTCTTTCCGGGGGGATTGCTGCTGGGAGTTGAATGTGGAAGGTAGTCCCTCCAGGGAAGGAGGTCAGGGTGATATTGCCTCGATGCGCAGTGATGATCTGTTTCGATATCGCTAACCCTAAACCGGTCCCGTGGGGATTCGTGGTGAAGAACGGCTCGAAGATTTTCTCCTGATTCTCCGCGGGGATCCCCGGCCCTGTATCCGAAAGATCAACTTGCACAAAGGGCTTCCCGCTGGGAAACTTCGCTGTAGATAATTTCACCGCGAATGCACCGCCTGTGTCCTGCATGGCCTCGACCGCGTTGCTGATGATGTTGGTGAAAACCTGTTCCAGACCTCTGCTATCTCCCAGAACATCCGGGAGATCGTTTGACGCCTGGAGATGCGTCTGGATGTTGACTTTTTTGAAGCGCGGTCCCCAACGCTTGAGAATCTGTTGGAGGAGTTGTTTCACATTTACCGGCGCGAACACATAGTTTCCGGTACGCGAAAAGGTCAATACGGAATCCATCAATGTGGTCAGGCGTTGGCAGTCCTCTTTCATGTTCTGGATACGCTCTTGTTCGGGATCGTCTTTATCCAGGGCGCGCTCCAGCAATTGCAGCGCCATGTTGATATTGTTGATCGGGTTGCGAACTTCATGAGCAAAAACGGCGGTGACTTCTCCCAATAGGGCGCGTTGTTCCAACTGCTGGGATCTCAACCGAATCTGCTCGTTTTCACTTAGATCCTGTATGAAGATCAGTTCGCCAGCGACCGAGCCATCGTCGAGGATGGGGTTGATCTGCAAATCGGCCGGAAAGGAGCTGCCATCTCGTCGGTGCAGATGAATATGGCCGAGACTGGGAGTTGGATCGCCGTGCAGCGCGCGCCGCAGGGCAGGCATCAGCCGATCGCTGCCGATGATCACGTTATCAACGGACAGTCCGATGACTTCTGTGCCGGCATAACCAAGAATGAGTTCAGCCGCCGGGTTGAGCGCCTGGATCTCCATTTCCGGAGATATGATCATCATGCCATCTTTGATGTTTTCCTGGACGGCAACCCCGGTGCTGAGGCGGCTCTCGCTGTCTGCCAGTCGCTTGCGGAGATTGGTCAGCAGGACGTTGTTATGGATGATCGCCCCCGCGAATCCCGCCAGGATATTGAGCAGTTGAAGGGCATTCTCAGGCGGAGGCGATTTCCCCCCCGCCAGGATGATTCCCAGCCAGGCTTTCTGCTCGTCGTGCAGTTCGCTCTCCTCGATGGGCGCAGATGCCAGATACGAGAACCCCGCCGCTCGGGCCGACTGGTGAATCATCGTCACGATTGCCCTCTCACCTCGCCGCCAGATCGAAGGCTGGAGCAGTCGGTTCAGGTTTGGCGGGGCGATCTCGGTCGGAAATATCCCCACGTCGCCGCCTGACGTTTTGATCTGCCGCAGGCTGGGGTTTTGTCCTCGCCCTACATAAATGGCCAGGGAGCTCTCTGGGAGGAGTTTTCCGCCGATCTCGAGAACCTGCCCCAAGGCTTCTTCGGGATCCGATTCTCGTGTCGTCGAAGCGAGCGCCAGCAGTTGGCGGTTCAATAAGTCGGCAATGAGCGAATCGCTGGCCTGCCTGGTTTTTCGCAGGTTGACCTCTTCGAGGATGATCAACGCCCAGGAGTGATTTTCGCTCAACGGTTGGACGCGCACAGCCACCGCCACGATTTGCTGATGGCGCGTGATGAGTTCGAGCCGTGGAAGCGTATCCTCTTTCGGTCTGCTGCGCATAGTCCTTATAGAATCCAAATCTCCCCGCAATATCCCACTGCTATCCATCCCAACTAACTCGTTTCGCGTGTAGGCGGTCAATTCCATGAGCTTGGGATTGGCCGATACGATTTTATGGCTTTTTTTATCAATCAGCAGCACGGCCTGATCGAAAGTATCGAGGATGAAACTGAGATCTGCGGCGCTGATCAACGGTCGGGTTGGGGGGTGGGAGCGGGAGAATGGATTGAGCATATCAGATTCCCGCCATACTCTGCCGTGTTCGTGCAGAGAGAATGCCTTCCATCGCGCGATACTTGGCTACGGTGCGCCTGGCAACATCATAGCCCATCTCCCCAAGCCTCTCCGCGATTTCGGTATCGGTCAACGCCTCTTTTTCTTTGCCGACGATCTCCCGGATCACCGCTCTGATCGAAAGGCTTCGTTCGAAGAATTTGCTCAGCGGGATGATGCGGCCATTCGGGAGGCAGGTAGTCTTTCCCGAAACAGCGCGCGAGACGGTCGACTCGTGCACTCCCAAGACCTGAGCCAGGCTCGCTCTCGTGATCGGTTTGAGGTGCTTATCGCCCTGCAAGATGAATTCTCGCTGATGTTTCGTGAGGAGGGAAAGAAGTTGTTGCATCGTGTTGCTCCGCTGCCGCAGACATTTGATCAGCAGCGTGGCCTTTTCCAAATCTTGCTGCCACTTCTCGATTTTTTCGACGGGCGCGTCTTCGAATACCTGGCGAAAAAGGGGGTTGACCCGCAGCGATCCCTTCAGAGGAAAGAGGATCTCGATGACCAGCGGCCCGCTCATTTTGCCATTCAAGTGGCTGATCAGGATATCTGGATGATGATAGCGTTGCGGAGAGGGTTCATTTCCCTGGCGGATACTCCCCCAATGGGTGCGGGCGGGATAGGGGGTCAGGTTGGTGCTGATAAACCTGGAGATTTCCTCCGCCTCCAGGGGGGAGACGCCCAATAATTTCCCTAATTTCGTATAGTGGTGACGGCTCAGTAAATCCATCCCCTCGCGGATAGCTCTCACGATTTGATCTGGCATTTCTTGCGAGTCTGACAACACTTCGATCTGAATCAGCAACGCCTCTTGGGGGGAGCATGAGCCAACCCCGATGGGTTCCGCGTGCTGGATCATCGCCCGAACCTTCTGGACCCTTTCCGGCGATACGTGATGATAACGACTGATTTCCAGCGGAGATATGGGCAACAGGCCGTCTTCATCGAGGCTGGTGAGGATATGGGCTGCAATAGGGCGGTCTTCTTCGGCCAGTTCTGGCGCGATTTGCCTCAAGACGAAGCTGGGAAGGTCTACTGCTGGCGCCATGTTGTCATCGGGCAGCTCTTCTGGTGAAATGTTGTGGGACGTTCCCGAGCTTTGCGTTTGGAAATATTCGCTTCGCGACGAGGTAAAGACAATCGGTTCTGAAGCTTCTGGGTCGTGTGGCCGGCTACACAGGGGGCAGGGGATCGATTCGATTAAGAGACGGCCGCAGGTGCGGCAGCGGCGCGCCTCCAACAACTCCAGGGCCGGGTTGGTGGCTAATTCCGCCTCGATCTTTTGTTTTAGCTCAGCGGAGGTCATTCCCAGCAGCGTCATGGTCTGCGCCAGATGCGCTGTGGTTTGTGGTCTGGTCTCGAGTCGGTGAGTGGGGTACATGGCAATTACATCCTCGAATAGTATAGCTGTTTATCTCTTTCGTTGCAATATACGTGCCACCCAGGTTGCAAGATGAATGCCTGTAATAACATGAAACTGGTACAATGGGGCATCATGGTCGAATTGACGATTATCGGTGGCGGCCTGGCGGGCAGTGAAGCGGCCTGGCAGGCCGCCCAAAGAGGCGTCCAGGTCAGGCTGTACGAAATGCGCCCCCACGTCGAGACCGGCGCGCATACCGGCGCTGATCTCGCTGAACTGGTTTGTTCTAACTCGCTGGGGTCCGATCTGCCTGATCGCGCTCCCGGCCTTCTCAAGAATGAACTGCGCCGGATGGGTTCGCTCTTGCTCGAGTGCGCTGACCAGACTGCCGTACCTGCCGGCGGCGCTCTGGCTGTGGATCGTCAGGCATTCTCTCGGCTGGTGACTTCTCGTATTCGAGAACATCCCAACATCGAGGTCATCCGCCAGGAAGTCGCCTCGATCCCAGATGGGCCGGCTGTCATCGCCTCGGGGCCATTGACCTCACCCGATCTGTCCGAGGCGATTGCCAGGCTCGCCGGCCGCGAGCATCTATATTTCTTCGATGCTATTTCCCCTATTGTCACCCTCGAGTCGATCAATATGGATATTGCCTATCGCGCTTCGCGCTATGACCGCGGCGATCAGGTGGGTGGGGATTACATCAACTGCCCGATGACGGAGGCCGAATACGACGCCTTCGTGGACGCCCTGCTGAGCGCTGAGCGCATCGAACTTAAGTCCTTCGAACAGCAGTTGGAGAGCGGCGTTCGAGCAGGAATGCACACTTTCTTCGAGGGATGTTTGCCTGTCGAAGTCATTGCCCGGCGCGGGAGGAAAACGCTGGCTTTCGGCCCCTTGCGTCCTGTCGGCCTGGCGGATCCACGCACTGGCAGGCGGCCGTATGCCGTGGTGCAGCTCCGTCAGGACGATCTGGCGGGTATGATTTACAACCTGGTAGGATTTCAGACCAATCTGAAATTCCCCGAACAGCGGCGGGTCTTTCGCATGATCCCTGGGCTGGAAAGAGCCGAATTTGTCCGCTATGGACAAATGCATCGGAATACCTTCATCTTTTCGCCTGCGCTGCTTTGCCCAACGCTGCAGTTTCGCCGCCGCGGCGATTTGTTCTTTTCCGGTCAAATCACCGGCATCGAGGGCTACGCGGGAAATATTGGCACTGGGTTATTGGCCGGTTGGAACGCCGCCCGTTACCTTCTTGGCCAGTCGCCGCTCCAATTCCCCGAGGAGACCATGCTGGGCGCCCTGTGTCACTACATCACCCACGCCAGCGCGGCCGACTTCCAGCCCATGAAAGCCAATTTTGGGTTATTGCCGCCATTGGGCGAGGAGGGGAGGGGCCAGCGTAAATCCCGCCGCGTTCGTCAGCAGATGTATGCCGAACGGGCGTTGAGCGTATTAGACGCATATTTGATCGCTCAATAGCCCGTCCCCGGGCGACCTGAGGTCTGCTTTTTCGTGAAGCACCAATATTGCGTATAGCCATTGCAACTAATAATTACCACACTCCAATGACAAACTCCCAAAAAACCAACATCACCACAGCCATGATCTCAATTGGAGCGCTTTTCGTTGCGATCTCCATTGCTATCGTTGGGTTTATCCCGCCATCTAGCCCCTTCGATGGAGACCGCGCGTTGGCCTCCATCGAATACCAGCTCTCCCTTGGACCACGCGTCCCTGGCAGCCCCGGGCATGCCCAACTGGTCGAATGGCTGCAAGACGAACTCGAGGGGCAGGGGTGGGATACGCACGTTCAAGAGGCCGTTATGATGGATCATCCCATCAAGAATATAATCGCCACACGGGGCGAAAATAACGCCGCAGGCCCCTGGATCATCCTCGGCGCACACTACGACACTCGAATCTACGCTGACCGGGATGCCGATCCGGAGAAGCGCGGCCAGCCAGTGCCGGGCGCCAATGACGGCGCCTCGGGCGTAGCCGTCTTGCTAGAGTTAGCCAGGATCCTCCCAGAGGATACCCCCGGCGCGATCTGGCTGATTTTCTTCGATGCCGAGGATAATGGCAGAATCTCAGGTTGGGATTGGGTCCTCGGCTCGCGCGCCTTCGTCGAAACGCTGTCAGAAAAACCAGATGCAGTAGTCATCGTGGACATGATCGGGGACGCCGATTTGAATATCCTGATGGAAAAAAGCTCAGATCAGTCGCTGACCAGCGAGCTTTGGGAGCAAGCCGCAGCCTCGGGGTACAGCAACCACTTCATCCCTTTGCCTGGGCGCAACATCCTCGATGACCACACACCCTTCCTGCAAGCGGGTATCCCCGCAGTTGATTTGATTGATATAGATTATCCTTACTGGCACACCACGGAAGATACGCTCGACAAGGTCTCCGCTGAAAGTCTGCAAGCAGTAGGCGATACGCTCTTCGCCTGGATCGTAGGACAGGATCGAACGGATTAGCCCGAAAATAGGGTGTGCGAAGGGGGGGGCAGCCGCTTTGCGTTCGCACACCCTTTTTTCGGGAACTTCCCCGTTTGGCTGAGTAGTTACCCTACAACTTGGCAAATGCTCGAGCATCGCTTAAACTTAGCGTATGCGAGTTGTCGAGTTGCTTGATCAGGTGCGTAACCGGTGGGCAGAGCGAGTTGCCCATCGGTTGGCGCGCGGTGAAAGTGTTCGGGAGAGTTTCCAGGACGAGTTGAAACGCTATTTCGACCTGATGCGGCAAGCCATCATCAGCGGCAACCCGGCCTGGCTCGATGAAATCTTAGAGGAATGGATAGCGGCCCGAACCCAATCGGAACGCGAACAACGGGAGGCCAGCCTCTCGCCGATCCTCGGGCACATCCTGATTTCGTTGAATCATGTCGCTCGGGAATACCTGAGCCACGAAGACGCCCTGGAATTGATCGGCGCGGTTCTGCCAATTCACACTCATGTTGTGCAGTATTCTTCCCGCCTGGAGACAGAGATCTACGTGCAACATATCGCCAGGGAACTAGAACAGGCCCGTGCTACCCTGGAACGCCTCGACGCCAGAAAGTCGGATTTCATTTCCGTAGCCGCCCATGAGTTGCGCACCCCGCTGACCTTGATCGAGGGCTATTCCTCGATGCTGCTGGATAACTTTCCCAAGGACGATCAGGTGCGCGA
>VGOC01000040.1 GCA_016865865.1 Chloroflexota bacterium | reverse complement strand
TGGCGTGATCTCATCCTCCGAGATCCGACACCTTGTCGATGGACTTTCCCGTCGCTGACCGCTTGGTAGGTTTTCACCTACTATCGTACCACCGGGACACCCTTCTTCTCTCTATTCTATACAAGCTTGCCGAAGGGATGTCAAAACCACCATGATCTACACTCATGTGCTTCAACCCGGCGGACTGGCTGTGAGAAGCCCTCTGGATTA
The DNA here is from genome assembly GCA_016865865.1 of Chloroflexota bacterium. GTDB lineage: Bacteria > Chloroflexota > Anaerolineae > Anaerolineales > UBA11858 > NIOZ-UU35. The sequence goes on along the minus strand of VGOC01000040.1, from coordinate 26,068 downwards.
GCCGCCATCGCGGTAGGACTGCCAGTTACCCAACAGCCCCCGCACAGATCCCGGCGTGCGGAACTACCCTGCCTGCCGTGCTGCCTGTCTGCGTCTGCCTGTGCGTCGCACGCCGACAGGCGCGGGCACGGCAGGCATGGGGGTGGAGTGAAAGCGTCTTCCCCTGGAATGCGTTTGGCTAATGCGGGTCTGAAGCGGGAAGGAAAGGGAATAAGCGACTAGCCAAAAGTCGCCATTGCCACAACCAAGTGGCTTGTGATAGTTCAGTCATTGCGGCGCTTTGGAGATTGTATTACCTACCCATCCCAGCGCATAAAACGTCGGCACGAAGAGCACCCTGTTACCACTTTGCCACGCCTGTGCATCACGGATTCTTAGATCTTCGAGAGTATCGGAAATTTGCAGAGCCTTTATGTCGGCTTCCAGTGCAGCCCATTCACATAGCCATTCTTCTTTCGATGGCGCGCCTTGCCATTGCGCGCCCAGGATGCCTGTTTCGACGTTTTGCAGGCCGGCCTGGTTGAAAAGCCCGGCCAATTTTCTCCCCATGAAGGGATCTGCGCCCTGCGCTCGAAGGGAGTTGGTCTGCCGCTTCCCGATTTGTTCGAGTTCTGGGGGATAGTCAATACGCCCGCCGTAATCAGGTTCGGCCAGGGCAACCACTGCTCCGCCCGAACGAGTGACGCGCGCCATCTCGCTGAGCACCTGGGCGGGATCATTCACCCACATCAGGGTGAAGTGGCACAGGGAGATATCGAAGGTTTGTTCGGGGTAGGGAAGTCCGTGGGCATTTCCCTGGGAGAGGAGGGCAGCCTTGTTGGTCTGAGCCAGCTTCAGGTGGGCGGGCTGAACATCCAGCCCATAGATCAGGGCAGCGCCTTGGGAGAGCAATTCCCCCAAAAGCGCGCCTGTCCCGCAGCCGACATCCAATACCCGCTCAGCCTCGATCAGCCCGATCCGTGGGTACAGATACGAGCGAAGGGCTTGCGTCCAATGAGCTTGTTGGGTAAATCGGACATGCCAATCTTTGGCGTCCATGGTTGAATTTTATCTCTTGATTGCCTCCCAATCATCTCGCAACAGATTCCCCAATACTTGATTGACGCCTTGCGCCGGGAGCACATCCCCATCGGGTTCGACGTAAAGCCAGGCTCGCCCGGCGCCTTGGGGAAGCTCATCTTCGGCTGTCTCTAATGTGATGGGGTTGTGGACAGAGTAGGGCACCGGCACATCCCAAACTAGCGATAGGCCATATTGTGTGGCCTCTTCGGCGGTCGTTTGCAGGAGGTCATCGAGTTCAGGGGAACTTGCGCTGAGCGAGAGCGCATTGACGCCCATGTTAGCCAGACGATCCAAAAGGGCCGATGCCGCGGAGGCGTTCTCCGGAGTCAGCGTCAGATGGACGGTGGTGTGCAAATCCTTGGGGAGTACGTTACCCAGCGCAGCCCAGGCCCCTTCGTCTTCGGGGCGCAGCACAACCATCAGGTGATCGAGGCCAGTTCGAAGCAGAGCGTCGAGGTATTCGTCATTGGCGAGCTTCAGCCCATCGGTGAGCAGGCCGGTGACCTGTCCATTGGCTTCGGCGCGGGCGATCAGATCGGGGAGGTCTGGGCGCAGAGTTGGCTCTCCGCCTGTGAAAACCAGGTGGGGGATACCGATTTTCCAGGCCTTGTCTATGATGATCCCCCACTCTTCGGTGGTGAGTTCACGTTCGACGCGTTTGGCGGGAGCAGCCCCGGGGTCGGCGCCGGCGGGGAGGCGATAGGTCAGCGCGCAATCCAGGCGATAGGGGGCGGAAATCTCCCCAGCGTAGGGATCGTCGCGTTCGAAGTCGAAGAAGGTGACGGGATCCAGGTCGGGGATATCTATCATGGTGGTGATGCGCTCCCTGAGATTCTGAAAATCGCTCAACGCCTGTCTGGCGGAGACCCGGTAGCGCTGCGCCACCTCACGGGCAGCCTGATCGTCTGGGATATCTCGAACGAGATGATAGGCGTACTCAGCGGCGGTTTGGTTGAGATGCAACACGGTCGAAGCGTTGACGATCAGAACGCCCTCTCCATTGGACTCGAGACGCAAGTGTAATCGGTAAGGGTATTCCGCATCGGGCGGGGTCTGATAATGATAAACCCCAACGGGCAAAGGCTCCTTTTGGGTAAAAAGGCGACGAATAGCTTCACGGATATTGGTCATGGCGGCCTCCTGTTTCAGTGGTCGGTTGTCGGTTGTCAGTTGACAGTAGTCAGTAGTCAGTGGACAGCGATCAGTTGACTCCTGGGATGGATGAGATCAAATAATCGGCCACTCCTGCGGCCAGCAGTCCTAGGCCGCTGCCGGCGAGGGTATCGAGAGGGAAGTGCACGCCCATGGCGATGCGTCCCAGGGTGACGATCAGGGCGATGAGGCAAGCGATGAGGCTAACGAGGGATGGCAATCCAAAAGCCCAGAGGATCGTCAGGGCGAGGAACCAGATGCGCATGGCGTCGCCGCTGGGGAAGGAGGCGTCTTTGGGTTGGCGCGGCTGCGCCATGACGGCGTCAGGGATCAGAGTAAAGGGTCTCGGACGTCGAAATGTCCTTTTTATGCTCCACTCCAGGGAGGCGGCGGCTGCGAAGACGATGGCTGCGATGACGCCTGATCGGAGATCGTATACCATGATGATTCCGATGCAGATCAGGGTAAAAGGGGTGCGACCCAGATGCCATAGAACCCGAAAGGAGGGATTGCCCCGGCGCAGGCCAATGTGTATAACGCGGAAGAGTCGCGCATCCAGCAAAGACAGACCAGGACTCATATGGGCAATGCCCAGGAGAAAAAGAGCCGCGCCGAGCGCGATGATGAATTGTGAATCGAGAATTACTACTTCAGCATTCATAATCTATCATCCATCGTCATGTCCGGCCAGACGGGATAATACATCATCCATTGCCCCGGGGCCTGACGGATAAACCCTTCGATGACTGCGAGCACGGCTTCCGCGTTCCGTTGAATGGCGGTTTCCATTACGGGATGGTGTTCCATGGGGATAGGGTCCGAAAGCAATACATTGTATTTTCCTTCGGGAGACATCTGAGCCGCGGAGACGATCACGGGCACATCGGCTTCCAGGGCCATGCGGATATGACCCGCGGGCAGGGGGCTGGGATGTCCGAAGAAGGTCAACGTGTGGGCTTTGCTGCGGATGGGGCGGTCTATTGCGGTGATGGCCATCCCCCCTGAACGCATCCATTCGACGAATTCGCGATGGGTCTCTTCGCCGCGCGCCGGGGTGATCTTCATGCCTGTGGAAGCCCTGATCTTATTCTGGATCTGATACCCACCGGGTGGGTTGCCATAGGACATCACGTTGCCGCGCAGGCCATGATGAGCCAGACCCAGCAGAGCGATATCGAATGCGCTCAGATGCGGAGCGACCAGGAAAGCGCCTTGCGCGCCAGCCTGGCTTCGTTGAATGAGTTTTTCGACCATGGGAGAAAGGGGCACAAGGGCTTTGAGTCCCTCCGAGTTCGACATGTTGTGGTAGAAATCGGCGAAACAACGCCCGGCATGGCAGAGCACTTCTCGGAGGGCCTGATCGAGTTCCTCGGGGGAGGATCTTTTTCCTCGCACAACCCATTGATTGAGGCGGATTGCCCGCGTGATGCTGTTATCGCGCCTGGCGATCAGGTTTGCTCCAAAGTTCGCAATGCGATAACTCAAGGCCAGGGGCATCGTACGGCCAACCCACAGCGTCAGGCCGACGCCGAGACGACTATTGCTTATGAATTGGAAATCTAGTTTCATAAGATCAGCTTTGTTGTTTGGCGCCAGGCGGCTCTTTGACGAAACGAAATCCCTCGATCAAGACGGGTAGTCCGCGCGCGATGGTGAAGGTGATGCTCAACCAGGAGAGCGCCAGGGCGATGATATGGATCACTGGTTCCCAATCTGATCCCAAAGTTCGCAGCCCCAGGTCGAGAGTGAGAAAACCGAAGGCGAAGCCCTTGACGACGCCATAGATATCCCGCATGAATCTGGATGAAACCAGGAAGCGGCTGATCGGGTGTTTTACCTGGTCGAACGCTGCCAAACCATCTTTCATGCCGACAGCCCGCACGGCGTCTACGGTGGTGCCGCGAGTGATGGCTATCAAGGGGATGACGATAGGGATCAGCTCAAGGTGGGCGAAGACAACCCAGAGGATGATCTCGAAGGTGCGGTCAGTGGCGATGTCGAGCACGCTGCCTAACAGGCTGACCTCGCCACGGGCGCGGGCGATCAATCCATCGAACATGTCCATGAAGATGATGAACACGATGAAAGGGATGCACCACAATTGGATCACCCCATTGCCTGTATAAAGCAGGGCAACGTAAATAAAAAGCAGTGGGAAACGCAGCAGGGTGATCAGATTTGCCATGAGATGGTCGGTTAGTCGGTTAGTCAGTTGGTCAGTTGGTCGGTATGGCGGCGAGGGCTTCGATGGGGATTGGTTCAGGCGTTTGGCTTTTCAGCGCCAGCGGGCAGCCGCCGCCGCATTCGCTCAGCACCGCGCAGTCGCGACAGGCTTTGGGGGTATATTGTCTCTCCCGGATCGAGACAGCCAGATCGTGGTTCCAGATCGAATCCCAGGGATCATCCAGGATATTCCCAAGCTGGCTGTAATAAGATTGGCAGGGGATGACGCCGCCATCGGGTTCTACACACATATTATAGAGGGCGGCGGTGCAGCCTTTCACGCCTAATTCGAGTTGCATCGGGTCGAACTGACAGTATTGCGTGGGCGTGTACCAGATCAGGCGCTGATCGTGGGCCTGCGTTTTCTCTCGCGCCAGCTCCAGCAGCGGGGTCAATTCGCTCTCGTGCAGGCCGGCGCCGACGGTTAGCCCGCGCCCGGAGTAGATCAACGCATTCAACCCCACGGTGGGAACGCCGAGGTCGGCCAGGAAATCCAGGGTGTCGCCCAGGCTGGCGTAGTTGTCCTTCAGCATGGTTGTGTTGGTCATCACGTAAAGCGGGCTATCGAGGGCGTTGCGCAGGCCAGCGATGGTCTGATTCCATGCGCCATGTTTACCAACCATCTGATCGTGGATGTGGGGATCGTGGGATTCGACGGTAATCTGGATGTGATCCAACCCGGATTTCAGGAGGGTCTGGACGAAATAGACGTCGCTCAGCCTCCGGGCGTTGGTGTTGACCCCGGTGATCTGCCCATTGGCCTCTGCGTGAGCGATCAGCTCGGGGAGATCATCTCGCAGCGTAGGCTCGCCGCCTGTGAAGACAATGTGTGGGATGGCGAGTTCCCAGGCTCTATCAATCACCCGTTCCCATTGCTCTGTTGACATCTCGGGGTAGTCTCGCGGTCGGGCGTTGTAACAATGGGCGCAATCATCGTTGCAGCGATAGGTCAGGGCCAGATCCATGCGATATGGAGCCAACGGGCGGGCGCTGAATGGAGCAATAATCTCTAATTCGTCTAGCGAACAGGCCGGGCAGCCATTGGGATGCAGGATGAACTGAAGATCGTCGAGAAAGTGGGCATAGTCCGTCTGGGCCTGTGCTCTGGCGACCCGATAAATGCGCTGGATCTGGCGCACCGCTTGATCTGCGGGAATCTCCTCGAGGGCCAGGAAGGCCATCAGCATAGCCGTGGGGTTGAAATGCACCACCTGGTTGGCGTTGACGATCAGCGCGCCGTGTCCATCCGGGTCGACGCGGAGGTGGATGCGGGAGCGTTCCTGTGGAGATTCCCGGAAGTAGTGGTGCAAACCCGCTGGTGGGAGGCGGCGGTTCGAGCGGGATTGGAGATTGGAGATTAGAGATTGGATATTGGATGGCATTGGATTTCGTCAGATGCAGTGTGAACCCGCGCAGGAAAGGGTATATCCACTACTCAAATGCTCAAATCACTGAAGCGCATTGCGACGTGCGCTGTCAAAGTGCTCGTGTTTTCTATGCTTCTTGAAGCAAGGCGCGAAGTTGTTGAGTTTGCAACGGGATTGCTAGTGCCTGACGTTCATGGCGCGTCACGTTGAAGAGCGAATAGCCCAGTAAATTCCCTGTTACATCTACTCGCTCGTAGATGTCTTCAGCGATTTCCCGAAGATAGCCCTTCGCTTCTCGAAACGTGATTTCGAGAAAATCTCCTTCTCGGTCGTACCAGATTCGAATCATCGAGGCCATGTGCGTGTTCCTTTCTTCTTCTTGTCTGTAAAGAAAGCGGTGATGACAAAGGCATCTTTCTCCAGATATTTTACTGCTACGACAAGATATTTGCGAGTGACGGGTGTCTCTTCAAATAGTCTGTGGTAGAGATGGACTGTCGAATCGTGCTGGCTTAGAACCACTGAATCAGGGGTTATTAATGTTTCTGAAATACGTTGTTCCTGACTCTGCATTTCAGGATGTCCCAGGATATGCGCCAATCGTTCATCAGTCAGCCGAACTGTGCGGTCATTAAAATCACGCAGAGTGATCATTAGGATATTCGTCCCTCACTGATGTTGTCTATGCAAATCTTCGCTTACCGCCCGCCTCCTGCACACGCGCAGGCGCAGCCGGCGCAGGCGCAGGCGCAGGCGCAACTGCTGCCGCCGCTGCTCTTCCAGCCGCTGCTGGATGACTTGGGCACGGGGTTGGTTTTGTTTGTGATGCGGTCAGTGAAGCTGGTGATGTTGCCGACTACGCCGCTGGCGAAGCCTTGCATCCCCGTGACCATCGAGGCTGCAAACTCGCCGCCGGGCAAGTGGGGCAGGGAGGGGGCCGCACGCCCGCTGCCCGTGCTGGGGGCCATGGTCTTGGGAGCTACTCTCTGACCCCGGCTCCAACCCGGATCGTAGCGATGCCACCACATTGGCACGAATACCGGCCCGGTGCGGAAGACGTCATGGGTGCGGCGGTCGAAATCTTTGTCGAGCATGGTCCAGCCCATATGCTCATCGTATCTTTCGCTGCGCACTTCGGGGGTGTCGGCCTCTTCGATTTGTTGCCAGGCTTTGCGCATGATGTCCTTGTAGTAAGCCACGGTCTCTTTGTGGCTGAATCCTTTCATCTTTGCGCCGACGCCCTTGATCAGCGTGATCAACAAATCCTGGAGCCTGGTTTGGCGTTCGCGTTCCTTCGTCTCGAGGAATGCCTCCATGAACTCGCGTTCATAGGGGCGCAGTTTCTCGTCTATGGGCTGAGTCACCTCTAATTTTAGGGGATCACGCGAAACGATGCTCGCAGCCTCCTTCTTCAAAACAGCGAAGAGAATCATCGTGAGGACTTTGTCCGGGGGCTGTTCCATGAGTATGGCGGCTTCCACCGCTGTCAGGCCGCGCTTGATGCCGTGTCCCTCGATGCGGATCTTGGGCGGCAGGTATTGCATCTTGCGTTTGCGCGCGCCTGCTGTCCCTGCCCAGGTGATCAGGCCGATAAGACCGGCGATCCCGCCACAACACAATAAACTGAACAGGGTGTCTTCAGAGATGCCCAACTGTTCGAGGAAGCCTGGGGCATAGACAGCCGATTGGGGCACATAGTTGATGGGGAAGGAAGCGCCGAATTTATATTGGGTATGAGCGTTGGCGTTGGGGTTGCGCCAGGAATAGGCGACTCGTCCATCGCTGTCGAGGCTGGCGGCGGGTTCGGGGGGCCAGCCGCCTGAGGGGGAACGATGCCAGCGAGGCTCTTCCGGTTTGACGCCGGGCGGCAGGTGGTAGGTGACCTGCATATCGGTAGAACCATAGACGAACTCGGTGTCATACCAGGTTGGGCTGAAGACGGCGCTGGCGTAGTTGCTATCGTCGCTGTCGGTGTAGAGCACCCCGCTGATCCCCCAGACAGTCACGTGGACTCGCCCGGTCTGTCCTGGCTGGATGGCGTTGCTTCCCAGCCCCAGCGCGACGCCGTTTTCGACGTAAGGCGAGTATTCGATATCGAGGATGGGGTGACCATCTACGTCGGCGGTGACATTCGAGAGGGAATAGCTGTTGTTTGGAAATCCGACATCCACGTAATCAATGGGGTCGGCGCTGGCGCTGTTGGTGAAAACGAAGACATAATCAATGGCTAATGTGCCGTCCTCTTGCCAGAACACGTGGATGATTTCCTGATCTACGCTGAAGTAATAGGTCTGCGCCAGGGCGCCGGTGGGGATGGCGAATAAGAGGATGAGCAGAAATAATGGGGTGAGCAATCGCTTATACATTGTGCGTTCTCCAGGTTGGGGGTCAGATGTCATGTATCAGGTGTCATATATCAGGTGTCAGGTGCCAAGTGCCGAGTATCAGTACTTCACGAAAGATGATCCAAGACCCGTCCGCGGGTCGCCCGGAGACGGGCTCCTGATCGTTTTCGTGAACTACTGAGTACCAGGTTTCCGCAATTACTTGATACCTGGAACTTGACACATGATACGTTCTACCACTTCGGTTCTTCAGTGAGTTGATAGGTAGTGTTGCAGAAGGGGCAACTCACCGTGGGCGCGCCGGCCAGCATTTTGATATTGTCGGCGGTGAGGGTGCCCCCGCAGGATTTGCACTTCATCGTCTCGAGGCTGACGCCTCCAGGCAGATCAATGTTGAGGGTTACGCCCTCTCCCTGACCCGACGCGGCGAAGGGCTTCATCCGTCCGGCAAACCAAATGATCCCAAAGCCGATTCCGACGCTGATAACCCCGACGAAGAGCCAGCCGATCTGCCCTTGCGGGCTGAATGTGGCCCAAATGAATAACACGCCGAAGAAGATCAGGATAGCTGCGAACAGGTAGGCGATGATTTTTCCAGCGGACATAATTAGACCTCCGTAGCCGATCAACTAGCTTTACGATTATCAGTACTTCACGAAAAAGGATCCAAGACCCGTCCGCGGGTCGCCCGGGGACGGGCTCCTGATCGTTTTCGTGAACTACTGATTATTGGTGGTGTCTGTTGCGAACCAAGTGTAGCATCTTATCCCCATGAAGGCAAATGTATTTTTATCGCAAACACTCAACATTCGCTTTATGGAGTAAAACGAACCGACAGATGTTGGATCGCCAGCCAGCATGATCTCCACATGATCGCGCCATCGGGAGGGTAAACTCATTATCATGTGAGCGCCTCATCGTCAGATGAATCGATCTCGTCTCTTTTCCCTGTGGCGATGTAGATCGTCCGCTCGCAAATATTGGTCACACGGTCCGCGGCACGTTCCAGGTTGTGAGCGACCCAAAGGAGGTAGGTAGCCCGGTCTATCGTGGAGGGATCGGAGATCATGTAGGTGAGCAATTCCCGATAGACTTGATTGTAGAGGCCGTCAACCTGATCGTCTTCCTCGGGGATGGCAACTGCTTTTTGCGCGTCGTATTCGACAAAGGCGGACAGGGCGCGATGGAGCATATCGGCGGTCAATTCCGCCATCTTTGGGATGTCTATGAGCGGTTTGATGGGCGGTTCATCGCCCATGCGGATGGTGATCAGGGCAATGCCTTTGGCATAATCGCCAATGCGTTCTAATTCTCCGGCGACATCGAGCACCGAGGCCAGAATGCGCAAATCCATGGCCATGGGTTGTTGGGTAGCGATGGCGATGATGGCGCCATTTTCGATCTCGAAACGTTTGTGGTTGATGTCCTTGTCTTTCTGATAGATTTTTCGAGCCATCTCGATATCGCGTGCTTTGAGCGCTTCTACTGAATGGAGAATGGCATGCTCGACTATAGTTCCTAGCGCGAGTGTGTCATCGAGCAGTTCCTGTAATTTGTGATCAAGCGTTTCTCTGGTCATCTTAATACCTTATCGAATTTCTATGTATTCACTGAAAAAGCTCGTGAAAGCGGGGGCGGGGCGGCATATATGGGGGTGCGTGCGCAGCACGCACCCCCATATATGCCGCCCCGAATCCTCTACACGTAGTTTTTGCAGAGGACTCATTTCTATCCGAAGCGCCCCTCGACATAATCCTGTGTGCGCTTATCAGTTGGGTTCGTAAATAATTTGTCGCCCTGGGCAAATTCTACCAGTTCACCCTGCAAGAAGAATGCGGCGTAATCGGCGGCGCGGGCTGCCTGTTGGACTGAGTGAGGGACTAATACGATGGTGTATGTTTTTTTGAGTTCTTGTAATGACTCCTCGACCTTGCCTGTGGAGATCGGATCCAAGCCCGAGGTGGGTTCGTCGAGTAGAATGACTTCTGGCTCCAGGGCTAGGACGCGCGCCAGGCACAGGCGTTGCTGCTGCCCGCCAGAGAGCGCCGCGGCAGGATCGTTCAATCGGTCCCTGACCTCGTCCCAAAGGGCGGCCTGGATGAGGCTGCGTTCGATGGCAGCGTCCATTTTGGACTTGTCCTTCTCCCCAGCTACTTCTAATCCGTAGGTCAGGTTCTGGCGGATGCTCATGGGCAAGACCACCGGGCGGGCGAAGACCATGCCCACGCGGCGGCGCAGAGTGATCACATCGAGCCTGGGGTCGAGGATATCCTCGTTGTCGATCAGGACTCGCCCTTTCATGAAACTGACATCGGTTAAATCGTTGAGGCGGTTCAACACCCGCAACAGAGTAGATTTGCCTCCTCCTGCAGGCCCAAAGATCACGGTGATGGCGTTGGCCGGGATACCCAGGCTGATATTTTGCAGCGATTCTTTGTCATCCGAGTAATGCAAGGTCAGGTTTTCGATAGAAATTTTATTCATGAGTTCTCTGAAAAAACTCCTGAACGAGGGGGCGGGGCGGCATATATGGGGGTGCGTGCGCAGCACGCACCCCCATATATGCCGCCCCGAAACCTCTACTCGTAGTTTTTGCAGTGGACTGATTCATGCTATTACCACTGCCGCCGGGCGCGCGCGCGGGAGCGAATCGTCGTGGCAATGAAGTTCATGCTGAGCACAAATACCATCAAAACCAGGGCTGTCCCGTATTGGATCTTGATCGGCATCCCCGGAACCTGGGTGGAAATAACGAATAGATGATAGGGGAGCGCCATCGTGGCGTCCAGGGGGGAATTCGGCAGGCGAGGTAGGAAGAAAGCCGCGACCGTAAATAAGATCGGGGCTGTCTCGCCGGCGGCGCGCTCGAGGCCCAGAATGATCCCAGTCAACATGCCTGGCAATGCCTGAGGAAGGACAATGCGCCGAATGGTCTGCCATTGGGTGGCGCCGAGGGAGATGCTGACCGTGCGGAAAGCCTGCGGGACTGCTCGCAGAGCCTCCTCGGTGGTGCTGATGATTACCGGTAGGGTCATGATCGAAAGGGTGAGCGACCCAGCGAGGATGCTGGTGCCGAAATTCATGAAGAGTACGAATAATCCCAATCCAAACAGGCCATACACAACCGAGGGGATGCCCGCCAGGTTGATGATGGCGATACGGATCAACCGTGTCCAGCGATTTTCGGCGGCATATTCGGAGAGATAGATGGCCGCGCCGATCCCCAGCGGCACCGCGAAGGTCGCTGTCCCTAACGTCAAATAGAGTGTGCCGACGATGGCAGGCCAGATGCCTCCTGCGCGCATCCCTTCTCGGGGGAATCCAGTCACGAATTCCCAGGAAATCGCCGGCGCGCCCAGGAAGAGAATATAAATCACCACTACCGCGATGGGGACAACGGTGAGCAGCGTCATGAGCGTCAACAGGCTGAAGCCCAGGCGTTGGGTGGTATGACGAGTTTGGGAAGTTGAAGTCACGGTCATGTATGCAGACGGCAGACTGCGGTCGGTCGTCTGCGGTCTGTGGTTGTACTAAGAGAGAATTCGTTCCTGCCGCTTACGCTGGCGAAACACCACTGTCGAAGCGGTGACGTTGACGACCAGCGAGATCAGGAACAGGATGATCCCGATAAAGAATAAGACATGATAGTGTACGCTGCCGTTGGCGACCTCGCCCATCTCGGCGGCGATGGTGGCAGTCATCGTGCGGGCGGGCGCGAACAGCGCGCCGAGTCCTTTGGGCAGAACCGCGGCGTTTCCTGTGACCATCATCACGGCCATGGTCTCGCCGATGGCGCGGCCAACGCCCAGCATCACCGCCGTGAGAACGCCTGATCGAGCCGCGGGCAGCGTCACCCGCCAGATAGTCTGCCATTCCGTGGCGCCCAGGGCGAGGGCGGCATCCCGGTAGGATTTGGGCACCGCGTCCAGGGCATCCTCGGAGACAGAGACCACCGTAGGGATGGCGATGCCGCCCAAAAGGAGCGAGCCAGCCAGGGCGGTCAATCCGGTGGGGAGGTTCAGGAGAATTCGTAGATAGGGCGATAAGATCAGGATTCCCAGAAATCCCAGGACAACCGAAGGCAGGCCGCCTAATACTTCCACAAGGGGTTTGAGAATTTCTCTCATCCAGCGGGGCGCGATCTCCGAGATATAGATTGCCGCGCCGACGCCAAAGGGCACGGCGATCAGCGTCGCCCCAATCGTGACGATCAGCGAGCCCCCGATCAGGGGCAGGATGCCGAAATACTCCTCGATGGGGTACCAACGGGCGGAGAACAGGCTTACGAACTCGACTTTCCCAAGCGCCGGCAACCCCTCGCGCAACAGGAAGAAAAAGATCATGCCGACGAACACGATGGCCGAGTAGCCCGAAATTCTGAACAGCCGTGTGATGAGATATTCTCGCCAGTGGAGAGAGTTTTTCATAATCATTTTCTCTGGTTACCTTCTCAGGGAGTCACAGGGACGAAACCGAGTTCGGCGACGATTTGTTGAGCGTCGGGCGATAGGATCCATTCCAGGTACGCCGCGATCGTCCCGAGGGGTTCGCCGTTGGTGTACATGTAAAGGTCACGGGCGATGGGGTACGCGCCGCTGTTGACGCTTTCCGCCGAGGGGAGGATGAAGGGGCTGCTCGCATCCCGCGCCACAGCGATGACTTTCATATCTTCGGTGACATAGCCCAGCCCGTCGTAGCCGATGGCGTTTGGATTTTGACGGATTTCGGCGCTGATTCCCTCCGAGGAGGGAAGCAAGAGTGTGTCGGTGGAGAAGAGCGTTTTGTTCTCTTTTTCTCCCAGGCGAAGCACTTCCTCGAGGAAATAAACATGCGTTCCGGAATTGGTTTCGCGTGAGAGGCGGACGATGGGGCGGTCCTCGCCCCCGATATCGCGCCAGTTATTGATCTTCCCGCAGTAGATATCGGAGATTTGCTGGAGGGTGAGTTCATCTACAGGGTTTTCCAGGTTGACGATGATGGCAATGGCATCGCGGGCAATGACGAACTCGACCGGGTCGCTGCCGTTGGCTTTGGCGGACTCGATCTCCTCAGGCTTGATCTGGCGGGAAGCGTTGGCGATGTCTACCGTGTTGTTGATCAGCGCGGCGATGCCAGTGCCGGAGCCGCCGCCGGTAACCGAGATGCGCACCTCCGGGTGGAGTTCCTGATAGCGCTCAGCCCAGGCAAGAGCCAGGTTGACGATGGTGTCGGAGCCTTTGTTTTCGATGGTTTCAATGGAAGCTGATGGTTCGGAAGATCTGGCTGGCGCGCCGCATCCCGATAGAAAAAAAACGAACGATAGAAACACAATGAAAGACTGTTTCATCGGTTTGTGATTATAGTTGGTAACAATGTACTGAGCAAGAGGGCAATGGCGCGAACTGGAGTTCGTTACTCCGGCTTTTCGTGAACCGAATCTCTCGTAATGTTGACACCTAAAATCTGATAAGATAAGATTATAGTCGTAGGTTGGCAGCCATTTCACATTTTTCATTCGTACAGGCACACTCATGGATCAGGATTTACCCATTCGTCAGCCCTCATTGGCCGATCAGGTGTACGAGATCATCGTCAAGGGGATTTCCAACGGCGCATATGCCCCAGGGAGTCTGCTCCCCTCGGAAAATCAGTTGGCTGAACGTTTCAACGTCAGCAGGCCCACGATTCGCGCCGCCTTTGCCCGGTTGGTTGAGCGTGGTTTCGTCAAACGTCAGAGAGGCGTCGGGACATTCGTCGCTGAGTCGCCCAGCATCGTCAACCCCTTGTATCAGTTGCTCGATGTGCATGAACGCATTTCGGCCCGAGGCTTCGAGCCAGGTTTCAGGCAGTTGAGATCCGAGATCATCGAGGCGGATGGAAAAGTCGCCAGGAAACTCTCTGTCGAAGCGGGGACTCCGCTGCTCCATATACATAAGGTTTTCACCGCGGATGATAAACCGATCATCCTGTTCGAGAACTTCATTCCCACAAGCGTGTTTCAGGAATGTCTTACCATGGAGCAGGCCTTGCAGCCAGGAATGACAGAGCCTTTCTTTGAATTTTTTACTCGACAGTGTAATATCAACGTGAAATATCTGACCTCGATCATCAATCCAGAGGTGGCCAGGAATTGTCCCTATAAAGAGGTTTTCGATTTCGATGATCCCTGTGCGCCGTTATTGGTGATCGAGGATATCGGCTATGACGAAAATGATACGCCGGTATTCTTCTCGATCGAATACCTTGTTGATGAGGCCAGCTCATTTCATGTGATCCGGCATGTAGAGAATATCTAATTTGGGATGACTACCTTGGCAGTGTCACATTCGCGATAAGAACCCCGAAATTGGGGGTGCGAGCGGGGCGTACGCCCCGCCCGCACCCCCAATTTCGGAGCTTATTCCTTTAACTTGACATTGTCGAAATACTCAGCCAAACGGGGAAGTTCCCGAAAAAAGGGCGATTTCACCGGCGAGACGCTGTGAGCGCGGAGATAAATTAAGGATACACGGAGGTAATCAACTGATGACATCAATTCTGATCAAGAATGGCTATCTCGTCACAATGGACGGGGTGGGCAACAGGCAGTATGGCGACATTTTGATCGAAGGCCGGCATATCGAAGAGATCGCGCCGAAGATAGATGCCCCGGCTGAAAAAGTGATCGAAGCTGCAAACATGGTGGTTCTTCCTGGCTTTGTACAATCCCATATCCACCTTTGCCAGAGCTTGTTGCGAGGTCAGGCGGATGACCAGCCGCTGATGGAGTGGTTGGACACGATCACCTCGCTCGAGTTTCGGCATACTCCCGAAACCTTGTACGCATCGGCCAGAATTGGGATAGCCGAGATGATCAAGTCTGGAACCACCTCGGTCATGGATATGGGGACTCTGCATCATCAGGATAGTATCTTCACGGCTATCGAGGAATCCGGCATACGCGCTCAGGCTGGGAAGGCTATGATGGATCTCACCGAGAATCTTCCGCCGTTATTGCGCGAGAGCACGGAGGATTCTCTCGAAGAAAGCCTCGACCTGATGCGCCGCTGGCATGGCAAAGCGGATGGACGCATCCGGTATGGCTTCGCGCCGCGCTGGCAGCTTTGGAATACTACCGGGCTGCTCAAGGAAATCAAACAAGAAGCGGATGCTCATCCTGGCGTCGGCATACACGGTCATGCGGGCGAAATCGAATACGAAGTGGAAGCCATGATCGCGCAAACTGGCATGCGCAATCTGGTTTACCTGGAGAGCATCGGCGTGGTCGGCCCCAATGTTCAGATGGCGCACTGCATCTGGTTGGACGATGACGAATATCGGGTGATGTCCGAGACAGGGACGCATGCCATGCACTGCCCGTGTTGTAATACCAAGCTCGGTTCGGGAATTGCCCGGGTGCCTGAAATGCTCGCCAGGGGCATCAATGTCGCCCTCGGCTCCGACGGCGCGCCCAGCAACAACAACCTGGATATGTTCATCGAGATGCGCCTGGCTTCGCTCATCCAGAAATATCGCCTGGGCGCCGAAGCCATGCCAGCGGAGGCCGTGCTCCGGATGGCGACGATGGGCGGCGCCAAAGCGATTGGCATGGCAGATCAGATTGGCTCGTTGGAGAAAGGCAAAATCGCCGATATCATCCTTCTCGACGATGGTGGGTTATCTGCTTCACCCTTGCGAAGTTTCGAAGAAGATGATATTGTCAAGCGATTGGTCTCCTCGTATCAATCTGGCAGTGTTCGCACCAGTATCATAGATGGACAGGTCGTCATGGAGGATCGCCAGTTGCTCACCATGGATGAGGCCGAAATCATCGCAGATGGGAAGAAGGCGTTAGCCGACCTTTGGGCGAGAAAGCTGGCCGACGAGGCACATTGAATTCAGAATTCTAAGGAATTAACCATGGAGACTACACTAAAAAGCGAGAAAAAAGAAGTCAAGATCAGTTTCGATGCGCCATTCGTGATCATCGGAGAGAAGATCAACCCCACCGGCCGTAAAAAATTAGCCGCGGCCCTCACTGAGGGCGATGATGATTACGTCCGTCAACTTGCGATCAGCCAGGTGGAGGCCGGCGCGGATATCCTCGATGTCAATGTCGGCGTGCCTGGCCTGGACGAGGTGGCAGTGCTGCCCAAAGTTGCCAGGCTCGTCTCGGAGGTCGTCGAGGCGCCTTTATGCCTGGACTCGGCCAACCATAAGGCTTTGGCGGCTGCCCTGGCTGACTTGCCGGGAAAACCTTTGGTGAACTCGGTCAATGGAGAGGAGAAATCCCTGGGCGCAGTCCTGCCCGTAGTAAAGGAATTTGGCGTCTCGGTCATCGGCCTGACCATGGACGATAGCGGCATCCCCAACGATGCTGAAACCCGCGTCGCCATTGCCGAGAAGATCCTCGAACGGGCTGCCAGGCTCGGAATACCGGCAAACGATGTTGTGATCGATCCGCTGGTGCTCACAGTGGGCGCGGATAGCATGGCCGCGGCGATTACTTTGCAGACGATCCAATTGTTGAGGCAGGAATTCAGCGTAAACATCAACCTCGGGGCCAGCAACGTCTCCTTCGGCCTGCCAGATCGCCACACCGTCAATCAGGCGTTTCTGTCGCTGGCCATGGGGGTGGGGGCTACCTGCGCCATCACCGACCCGATCAAATTAGCCAGCACCATCCGGGCTACCGACCTGTTGATGGGACGCGATACGTATGGGGCTCGTTATATCGGCTACTGGCGAGAGCATCAACCCCCCAAGGAGGCTGCCTAGGATGCCCATCTGGAATACCGGGGATCTGGAATTCGACGTTGACGCGGTTTTGCGGGGGCAAGGAGCAGATCCGGGGGCTATCCGGGCGCGCCGCCCGCGCCTGGTCGAGATCGCCGAGCGCGCCCTGGAAGAAGGGCGCGCTCTATTGCAGCCGCAAACCCTGTATCGAGAAATGGATGTGGAAGCGATTCGCCACGAACGCCTGGTATTGGATGGCAGTTTCATCCTATCTGGCGAGTTGGTCTCGGATCACCTCGGCCCCGCTGAGCGTGTCGTGTTGATCTTGTGCACGGTCGGGGAGGCTTTGGAGTCTCGCGCGTCAATGGTATCCCAAGATGACATTGTTTATGGCCTGGCGCTCGATGGGGTTGGTTCAGCAGCCGTGGAAGCATTAGCAAATGCGGCATGCAAGTACTTCGAACATCAGGCTGGGGAGCACGGTTTACAATCCTCCATTCCCATCAGCCCCGGCATGGTTGGATGGCCGGTCGAGAAAGGCCAGCCTGAGATCTTCGCCATCCTCGAACCTGCCCAGATCAACGTTAACCTGACGCAATATAGCCTGATGCTCCCTCGTAAATCATTGACGATGGTATTGGGTTTCGGCAAGACGATGAAGACTGCCGGTAGAACTTGTGATTACTGCGCCATGCGCGAGACATGCCGTTATCAGGATCATTATGACCCAGCCAGAATCTGACTCTAATCACTTGATTGTAGACATGCAGCCCGTGGGACGCCGCATCGCTATCGAGGTAGGGAAAACCCTGCTCGATGCCGCCCAGGAGGCCGGCGTAGGTTTGGTCTCGCTGTGCGGCGGCGAAGGATGGTGCCAAAGCTGTCTGGTGCGTCATACCTCTGGGGAGATCAACCCGCCGACGCAATCCGAGCTAGATTATTTGAGCGATGACGAGTTGAAATCGGGTTTTCGCCTGGCCTGCCAGGTCATCCCACGAACCGATGTGCGCATTGATATACCGCCCGAATCTCTTTCGACGCCGCAGCGTTTGCAGGTGGAGGGGGTGGACTTCGATGTTCCCCTGGCGCCTATCGTCGAGGTCGTTGACCTCGAGCTGGCGCCTCCAACGATAGAAGATTTGCGCGCCGATGCCGACCGGATCGAAGATGCCCTGGCCGAACGCGGCCTCCCTGAGGTGCGAATCGAGTTGCCCATCCTGACCAACGTATCCGAAGTGTTACGGAAACAGAAGTGGTCTATCCGCCTGGCGCTGCGCGAGAACGAAGTCATCGCTATTCTGCCATCAGGCAGCGGAATCTATGGAATCTCGGTGGATATTGGCACCACGAAATTGGCTCTCTATCTGGTGGACTTGCTGACCGGGAAGGTGGCCGCCAAGGTGGGGGAGATGAATCCGCAGATCGCCTATGGCGAAGATGTCGTCAGTCGGATCGCTTATGCCACTCAAAATCCAGATGGCCGGCGCATCCTGCAAAATGCTCTGGTGGACGCGCTCAACAAGAAAATTCACGAAGTCCGCGAGTACGCTGGGATCAACGATTGGCAGATCGTTGATGCTGTGGTGGTGGGTAACACGGCAATGCACCATTTGTTTGCCGGGCTGCCGGTCGAGCAGTTGGTTTTTGCGCCCTATGTCCCGGCGGTCAATCAGACCCTCGATATCCGCGCTGGCGACCTTGGGATTAGCCTGGCCCCAGGGGCGTATATCCACCTGCTGCCCAATATTGCTGGCTATGTGGGGGCGGATCATTCCGCCGTGATACTTTCCACGGAATTGTGGAAGACGGAAAAAACTGTGCTGGCCATTGATATTGGCACCAACACGGAGATCTCCCTGGCCTCGAGGGGGCGCTTGCTGAGCTGCTCGTGCGCTTCGGGACCTGCCTTCGAGGGTGCTCATATCACGAATGGCATGCGCGCTGCTCCCGGGGCGATCGAGCGCGTCCAGATCATGGATGGGCAAATCAAGCTTTTCACCATAGACGACGAACCCCCTGTGGGTATTTGCGGTTCAGGCATTCTAGATGCCGTGGCTGAGATGAAAGCCGCTAACCTGATGGATGAGAGAGGCGCCCTGATCGAAGGTCGGCTCAACGTTCGCAGAAATGATGCAGATCAGCTCGAGTTCCTTCTGGCAGCGGCCTCGTCAACAGGACATGGCAGGGACATCACAGTATCGCGCAAAGATGTCAACGAAATCCAATTAGCCAAGGCGGCCATCCGGGCAGGGCAGGAAATCCTTCTGATCAAGGCGGGGATAACCGCTGATGATGTGGATGAGGTCATCATCGCCGGCGCCTTTGGCACATACATTAATATCCCCAACGCCATCGAAGTGGGTATGTTCCCTGATCTCCCCGTTCAGCGTTTCCGGCAGATTGGCAACGCCGCTGGGATGGGAGCGATTCAGGCTTTGATATCAGTCGAGCATAGGAAATTGATCGAAAAGGTGATCAAAGATGTTGATTATATCGAGTTGACCACCTATGCGGATTTCCAGGAGGAATTCGTAAAAGCCATGTATTTGAGATGATTTCATGGCTTTTTCGATAACGTCCTGCAAAGAGCCACAGCCCCCGCCGCATCGGGCGCGTAACCATCCGAGTCGATTTCCTCCGCCCATCCTCGCGAGACAGCTCCACCGCCAACGATGATATAGAAATCCTCCCGTTTTCGCACTTCGGAGAACAGGCTGATGGTGCGTTTTTGCGCTGGCAATGTCGTCGTCATCAGCGCGGATAAAGCCACGATATCCGCCTTTTCTCTCTCGGCGGCTTCCAGGAACGCGCTGGCGGGTACATTTCGACCCAGGTCAACGACTTTGAAGCCATGAGAATTCAACAGTGTGCCGACGATATGACGCCCGATATCGTGCATGTCGCCTTCGACCTGTCCCAACACGACCGTACCCAGAATTAGCGATGGTTTGCCTGCCTTCAGTGTAGCCTCTTCGACGATGGCAGTGACTTTTTGGGCGGCCTCTCCGGCCATCATCAACTCGGGCAGAAAGATTTCGAAGTTCTGGAAGCGCTGGCCGACATTCGTCAGCGTAGGTACTAATATTTTTTGTACAATCTCCAGGGGCTGCATCCCTTGCTCGAGGGCCTGGTGAGCAAGCTTTTCAGCCTCCTCGGAAAGGCCATTTTTCAAGGCCTCGCTCAAATCTGTGATCATTGATTCGAAATTTTCTGCCATTGTATCCTCCAGGGGTGAATTTTTAGCAACTTGAGCGGAGTAGCGTTTTCCTAATTGTGAGGGCACTCCGCTCCGCTACGTGCTCGACTACGAACGAAACATCGTTGTTGAAGCGGCCAGAGTGTCTACTCAAACAACAGACCCCAGCCAGCCGCCTCGTTTTTGACTTCATCGTACATTTATAGCCAATCGCTCGTTGGGCGGATGGTCTTCAGGTCGTAGACATCTTTGAAGTGTTTTCCATAGGGCCGTGTGGTGAGATCGGCCTCGTATTTTGCATATGCTCTTTGGACGATCTCTTCCGCCTGGTCGCGGTTCAATTTGCAGGCCGCGCTGAGGAGTTCGCCGGTGAAGCGCGCTTCCAAACCGCTGAAGTGCCCACTGATCGAGCCGGTCGCCGAGCGCGGCCCCAGCAGGCGGCTGCACCCGGATACAGTGCTCATCACTGTGAAGGCCACACATTCATAGAGCAGGGTCTTCGTCCCTGGGCCGCCGACGGGCGTGATGGTCAGGTTGGTCAATAAGTGGGAATTGCGCGCCAGGGCCTGGAACGCCAGGCTGGAGGGGATCATCACCTCTTTGCCGGTATCGTTGAAGTTGAAGGGATGGGTGGGCGAGGAGCCGACGCAAGTCGCCATGAACACCACGTGGAGGGCGATCATCGCCGCGGTGATCAATACCGCCTGACCCTCCATACCGCCGCCGAGGCCGCCATAGATGGGGTTGGCGTAGGGATCAACGATCCCATCTCGATAGAGAATGTGGGTGAGTTTGTTGAGGATTTCGACGGTACAGTCGTGGTGTACGCTTCGGCGCAGGCCCCTCACCGCGACCGCATCCAGATTGCGCGCGCCCTGGGGCTGCCGCAGGCGATGGTGCGCGAGATCACGCCTCATATCGGGGGCGCGTTCGGCGCAAAAGACGAAGCCCATATCCAGATCCACGCCGCTCTACTGGCCTACAAGACCGGTCGCCCGGTCAAGGTCGTGCGCTCCCGTGAAGAGTCGTTTCGCACCCACGTCAAGCGGCACCCCGCCAGGATTCGTTACCGCAGCGGGGCGACCAAAGACGGCAAATTGACCGCCGTTCACATGATCGCTGTCGGCGACACCGGCCCGTATGTCAACGCCGGGGAAGAGGTCATGATGGTGATGGCCAATTATGGCATCAGCCCTTACTTCGTCCCCAATGTCCGCTCCGAGGCTTACACCGTGCTCACCAATAATCCCGTTTGCGGCGCTTTCCGCGGCTTTGGGGTGCCTCAGGCCACGTTTGCCTTCGAGCGGCAGATGGATGAACTCGCCCGCCGCCTGGAGATTGATCCTCTGGAAATCCGCCTGTTGAACGGGCTGAAGACTGGCCAGCGCTTCCAGCCGAAGGCGGTTGTGCGGGCGGGCGATGGGATGCGCGCCTGCCTGGAGAAAGTCGCCCAACTCTCGGACTGGTATGAAAGGGAAAAAATACCCCGCCAACCCGAACATCACTTGCGCCGCGGCTGGGGAGCGGCCGCCTCGTTTCATAAATTGGGCTTTGGCTGCGATGTCAGCGACCATGCCTCGGCGGCGGTCAATATGGCCCCGGATGGATCGGTTGTGGTGCGCACCGGCGCGGCGGATATGGGGCAAGGCGCGCACACCATCATCGCCCAGTTCGTCGCAGAGCGGTTGGGCGTCACGCCTGCGGAGGTCAAAGTCCACAAACCCGATACCGCGCTGGCCGCCGATGCTGGCGCATCGGTGGCCAGCCGGGTGACAGCATTTTCGGGCAACGCCGTGATCCGCGCCGCCGAGCCAATCCGCAAGGTATTGTTGGAAATCGCTGCGCAAGAAACCGGCGCGGATGTGACGTTATTGGACATACGACAGGGCTTTGTCTACGTCGAAGGCGAACGTATCAACCTCAAGATGACCGATCTGGCCGCTAAAGCCTATCAGAAAAACCTGCCCATGCAGGCCAGCGGATTCTATACCATGGATTATCCTGAAGCGCAGTTGCCCGATGGCTCGATGGGTTATGAACAAATGACTGAGTTCGGCGCGCACGTCGCTCAGGTATTGGTTGACATCGAGACCGGACAGGTGACGGTCGAGAAGGTCATCGCTGTGCATGATGTCGGCCAGGTGGTCAATCCGCATGGCGTCCGCGGGCAAATCGAGGGGGGTGTGACGATGGCGGTAGGATATGGGGTGACGGAAGAGATGCTCGTAGACCAGGGAATGATACGCAACACATCCCTTGAGAGCTATATGATCCCGACGGTGTTCGATTCCCCGCAGATCATAGCCGATGTGGTCGAACTGCCGGAAGCGGGCGCGCCGCTCGGCGCAAAAGCAATCGGCGAACCCCCTATGAATATTGCCCCTGCTGCCATCGCAAACGCTGTTGCAGATGCTATCGGGGCGCCGGTTAACCAATTGCCTATTTCTCCCGAGCGCGTGCTTGCAGCGCTACGTAAGTAATGGGACACGGATTGCACGGATAAACACGGATGAAATGACCCAAAGCCCGTCACTACGATCATGCTCAACGCCAGCCTGCCCCTATGTAGATTACATGCCCGTCACTTCGACCGTGCTCAATGCAAGCCTTCTCCTTAATTAGGATCACAAGCCCGTCCTCGGGCGCCCCGAGGACGGGGCTTAGATCAAAGAAAATTCACCGCGAAGACGCGAAGGGCGCGAAGCATTTCATGAGGCTTTTTTTGCGTCCTTTGCGCCCTTTACAACTGTGCGGTTCAAAATTCCTGTTCTGGTTCCAGCCAATCTGGGGTAGATAGCTGCATCGTTCGAAGGAAAGTGATCCATGCCTGAAGTAGAAATACAATTTACTGTGAATGGGATTTCCAGAAAAATATGCACCGCCCCACACCGCACGCTGCTGCAAGTGCTGCGAGAGGATTTGGGTCTCACCGGCGCAAAGGACGGTTGCAGCAAGGGCGATTGCGGCGCATGTGTTGTGGTGATGGATAACCGGGCGGTCAATGCCTGTCTGGTGCTGGCAGCTCGGGCTGACGGGAAAGAAATCCTGACTGTCGAAGGCCTGGCATCGGATGGCAGGCTCAGCCATCTTCAACAAGCCTTCGCCGAGAAGTGGGGTCTTCAGTGCGGGTTCTGCACCCCGGGCATGTTGATGTCGAGTTACGCGCTGCTGCTGTCGAACCCGCAGCCTTCAGACGAGGAGATCAAGCGAGCGATCGCCGGAAATTTGTGCCGATGCACCGGCTATAGCCCGGTCATCGACTCCGTCCGTCATGCTGCGGCGTTGGCGCGGGAGGCGGGCCATGTCTGGTAACGTGATCGGCGTGCCGGCGCCTGCTGTCCAATACCGGCAGCTTTTGACAGGCGCAGCCCGTTTCACGAATGACCTGCCCATGGAGGGGTTGTTGGTCGGGAAGCTGTTATACAGCGCCCACCCTTGCGCCAGAATTATCAGCCTGGATGTGGAAACTGCCCGCTCCCTTCCCGGGGTGGCCGCCGTGCTCACCCACGCCGACATCCCGGGGGAGAACAGCTATCTCTACCACATCCCAGACCAGCCGCTGCTGGCCTCGGATCGCGTCAACTACCTGGGCGATGCCATCGCCGCGGTGGCCGCCGAGGACGAAGAATCCGCTCAGGCGGCGCTGCAGGCCATCGAGGTGGTGTATGAACCCCTGCCGGGCGCCTTCGACCCTCTGGAGGCGATGAGACCCGACGCCCCGGTTGTCCTTCCTGGGTATGCCAATGTCATCCCCAGCGCGCTCTTCGAATGTGGGGAT
Organism: Chloroflexota bacterium; assembly: GCA_016865865.1. Lineage (GTDB taxonomy): Bacteria > Chloroflexota > Anaerolineae > Anaerolineales > UBA11858 > NIOZ-UU35. The sequence goes on along the minus strand of VGOC01000040.1, from coordinate 2,251 downwards.
TTGCAAACCGGCTTCGCAGAGGCTGAGGTGATCCTCGACAATACTTACTACACCTCATGGATCGAACACGCCTACCTGGAACCCGAAGGGGCTTTGGCCTACGTCGAATTGGATGGCACGATCGTGGTTTACGCCTCGAACCAGGCCCCGCATCGTGACCGAATGCAGATTGCCCGCGCTCTGAAGATACCCGAGCATCGTATGCGCGTAGTCACTCCCTTTGTTGGTGGGGCTTTTGGGGCGAAAGACGAAGCCCATGTGCAGATCCACGCCGCCTTACTTGCCCAGGCGACAGGCAGGCCGGTGCGCATCGTCCGCACTCGTGAGGAATCCATTCTGACGCATGTGAAGCGCCATCCCGTCATCGTGCGGCATCGCCTGGGGGCCAGGCGCGATGGCAGGCTCACCGCTGTCCAGATCGAGATTATCGGGGATACTGGCCCCTACGAAAACGCAGGACGCTTCATCATGGGATTCGCTGCTTCGGTGGCGAGCGGGCCGTATCATACGCCCAACGCCCGCATCGAAAGTTTTGCTGTGAGGACGAACAATCCCATCAGTGGCGCGATGCGAGGATTTGGCGGCCCGCAGGTTTGCCTGGCCTATGAAGCCCAGATGGATGCCCTGGCGGAGGAGCTTGGCCTCGACCCCCTGGAAGTGCGCCTGCGCAATGCCCTCGAGAGTGGTCAGGTGACGCCCATGGGGGGGATCGTTCGTGAGGCTGGAGCCGTCAGAGCCACGCTGGAAGAAGCAGCCAACAACGCTGGCTGGCGTGAACGCAATAAGATCGAGCGGCAACCCGCCGCCCATTTGCGCCGGGGGTTGGGTCTGGCTGCGAACTGGTTCATCATCGGCATGGGTCGAGGACAGGATAACGCCGGCGCGATCCTGGAGATGGCTACGGATGGATCGGTCGTCCTGCGCACCGGCGCTGTCGAGATGGGGCAGGGGGTCTATACCGCCCTCGCTACGATGGCCGCGGAAAACCTCGGCGTCCCTCTGGAAGCGGTGCGGGTGATCGGCCCGGATACAGATAAAACTTTGGATGCAGGACCCAGCGCAGCCTCCCGTCAGACCTTCGTCTCTGGGAACGCGGTGCTCAGGGCTGCGGCGATCATCCGGCGCAGTTTGCTCGAGACCGCCGCCCAGGAGACCGGTCTCCCCATCGAAGTGCTATCCCTCAAGGGGGGACGTCTTTATGCCGAGGGTGAACTGCTCAATTACACCATCCCCCAACTGGCCGCCAAGGCCACGTTTGCGAATCGTCCCATGCATGCCGATGGCTACTACGCCATGGAGTTTCCCGAAGAGCTATCCACGAAGAGCGATTATATCGGCGTTGGCCCGTCGGCCTTTGGGACGCAGATCGCCCAGGTGTTGGTGGATGTCGAGACCGGAGAAGTGATCGTCGAGAAAATCGTAGCAGTCCAAAATGTCGGCAGGATCATCAATGTTGGCGGCGCGCACGGGCAGATGTCCGGGGGCTGCACGATGGGGACGGGGTACGCCCTGATGGAAGAGCTGATCGTCGCCGAGGGGCGCACCTTGAGCGATTCCCTGGAGAGTTTCTTGATCCCCACCTCGTTGGACGCTCCGGAGATAGAGATCAGGTTGCTCGAGATACCGGAACCCTACGGCCCTCACGGCGCGGTGGGCATCGGAGAGCCTGCCCTCATGTCAACTGCCCCGGCAATCTTGAACGCCGTCTCCGATGCTATAGGCGTGCGACTGAATCGGATACCGCTGACCCCAGAGCGGGTGTTGGATGCAATCGAAGGAGCGAAGAGATGAACAATCGAGGACGTCTGTTGGAAGTGCTCGGACGAGCGGAAACTGGCCCCATCATCGAAGAGAAAGAATTCGAGGCAAAACTGATCCCCTCGGCTGTCAAACGCCTGATCGGTAAGTATGGGGTCAAATTCGACCGCAGAGTGATCGTGCCATGCGATGACGACCTGGTGGATCGCATCTTCCAGGCCGGTCTGGAGTTTGCTGTCGAAGTAGGCATGTATTGTCAGGATACGAACCGGTGCATCACCTGGACCGAGGCCGAATACCTGGAAGGTTTGCGCAGTTGCCCCGGCGAGGCCGTTATGGGAACCGGCAACGACACCGTCAGGATCAAACCCCGCATGCCCGAGTCCGAGAGGACGCCGACCTTCGTGGGCGGCCCTTTCGGAGTGCCGGTCCCCGAGGAGATGTTCGTGCCCATCATGCTCAGCTATGCCCAGGAGCCGCTCATTGACGTGAT
>VGOC01000039.1 GCA_016865865.1 Chloroflexota bacterium | reverse complement strand
TCCGCCTGCAATCGGACAACCTCAGCTTCAAGATCTGCCAGCTGCTTTTCCAGAACGTTTATCAACAATGCTTCTTCAGCCACAGGGATAGTTTAGCAAATCTTTGGTAAGATGGGTAGGCAGTTACAATAATCTAATATATTGGGAACGCCGAAATCCTTTGCCGGAGTAGGTGGGAAAACGTGTTAGAATGTAACTGCTCAACCATCGAACGGATTAGCCCGAAAAAAGGGTGTGCGAAGGGGGCTGCGCCTCCTTCGCACACCCTTTTTTCGGGAACTTCCCCGTTTGGTTGAGTAGTTACGTTAGAATTACTATGTATGGATGTGTTCCCATGCTTTCACAACAGATAACCAAAGATTCTATCCTTCGCCTTCCGATGACATTCATTCTATGACCAACCTCCCCCCCCCTTACAACGAAACCGATAGACTCATTGCCACCACCCTGCGCATGTTAGCCCTCGACGCCATCCAGCAGGCCAACTCTGGGCATCCCGGCCTACCGCTGGGCGTGGCCGACATTGCTACGGTGCTGTGGACGCGCTTCCTCAAGAACAACCCTGCCGATCCGCTGTGGCCGGATCGCGACCGTTTTGTGCTATCCGCCGGGCACGGCTCGGCGCTGCTCTACGCCCTGCTGCACCTGAGCGGCTATCCCCTGAGGCTGGACGAGATCAAGGATTTCCGCCAGTGGGGCAGCCGCACCGCCGGACACCCTGAGTACGAGCCGGAAGTGGGCATCGAGGTCACCACCGGGCCGCTGGGACAGGGCATAAGCAACGCCGTCGGCATGGCACTTGCCGAGCATTGGCTGGCGGCGCGCTTCAACCAGCCTGATTTCCCCATCGTGGATCACTATATCTACGTGATCGCAGGGGACGGCGACCTGATGGAGGGCGTCTCCCACGAGGCCTGTTCCCTGGCCGGTCACCTGAAGCTGGGCAAACTGATCGTCTTCTTCGACGACAACAATATCTCCATAGACGGCAACACCGGCCTGACCTGCAGCGACGATGTTCTGGGACGTTTCGCCGCCTATGGCTGGCAAACCCTGCGCGCCGACGGGCACGACATGGCATCCCTCGACCAGGCGATCCGCGCCGCGCACGCGAACGCGGAGGCCAAACGACCCACACTCGTCGCCTGCAAGACGCATATCGGCCTGGGCAGCCCCTGGCAGGACACCGCGAAAGTACACGGCACGCCGCTGGGCGATGAGAATCTGAACGCCACCAAGAAAACCTTCGGGTGGCCCGAAGAGCCGCGCTTCTACATCCCAGAGGAGATCAAGGTGCGCCTGGCGGAGAAAGCCCTCCTGGGAGCGGAAAGACAAAGCCAATGGGAAGCGATGCTAGAAAAATACCGGGCCAAATACCCTGATCTGGCTGCGCAATGGGATGGTTATGTCAGCGGCGAATTGCCTGCAGGCTGGGAATCGGCCTTGCCTGACTTCAGCGGAAGCAAACCCCTGGCCACACGCGCCACCTCCGGGCAGGTGCTGGATGCGATCGCTCCGTTCCTGGCCACGCTGATCGGCGGCTCGGCTGACCTGACCGGCAGCAACAACACCCGGGCGAAGAGCCAGACACCAGTTGCGCCTGGCGACTTCAGCGGCGATTACATCCATTATGGCATCCGCGAGCACGGGATGGGCGCCATCATGAACGGCCTAGCCCTACACGGGCTTCGTCCTTACGGCGGCACATTCCTGGTCTTCTCCGACTATCTGCGCCCAGCCATCCGCATGGCGGCCATGATGGGCCTGCCGGTGATCTATGTCTTCAGCCACGACAGCATCGGCCTGGGCGAAGACGGCCCCACCCATCAGCCCGTGGAACAACTGGCCTCGCTGCGGCTTATCCCCAACCTGGTGACGATCCGCCCCGCCGATGGCAACGAGACCTCCCAGGCCTGGAAAACCGCCCTGGAGCGCAAAGACGGGCCAACCGCGCTGGTACTCACCCGCCAGAACGTGCCGCAGATCGCCCCTGCCGATAACCATCTCGCCAGGGGCGCCTATGTGCTCTCCGAGCCTGAATGGATCGCGCCCGAGATCGTGCTCATCGCCACCGGCTCCGAGGTCGAGATCGCCCTGGCTGCCAAAGCCAAACTGGCCGATGAAGGCATCGCTGCGAGGGTGGTCTCCATGCCCAGTTGGGAGCTTTTCGACGCACAGGCGGAAGAGTACCGCGCCTCCGTGCTGCCCCCCGATCTGCCGCGCCTGGCTATCGAGACCGGCGTCTCCCTAGGCTGGTCGCATTACGTAGGCCCCGACGGCGCCGTCATCGGCCTGGATCGTTTCGGGGCCTCTGCGCCGTATCAGACGATCTATGAGAAGTTTGGCTTCACGGCGGAGAATGTTGTGGAGAAGGCCAGGGAGCTGTGAATCTCAAACAACAAGCCGCCCGACGCGCCCTGGAATATGTCGAAAATGGCATGACCCTCGGCCTGGGGAGCGGCTCAACGACGAATTATTTCATAGATCTACTGGGCGGCAAGGTCAAGGCTGGGGAGTTGACCGGCATCCGCGCGACCCCTACATCCGAGGCCACGGCTCAGCGCGCCAGGCGATGGGGGATTCCCCTGACAAATTTAGGGGAGCATCCCAACCTGGACCTGGCGGTAGATGGCGCCGACGAGGTGGATCCTGCCCTGAATCTGATCAAAGGATTGGGGCGCGCTGCTTTGAGGGAAAAAATCGTCGAGAGCCATGCTAAAAGATTCGTGGTCATCGTTGACGAGTCCAAGATCGTCGAGCGATTGGGCCGCGGCCCGTTGCCGGTCGAAATCGTGCAGTTCGAGCACAAGACTCATATCCGCTGGTTGGAAACGCTTGGCTGCCGGGCGGAGTTGTGGCTCGAAGAGGATGGTTCGCCCGTCGTCACCGACAACGGCAACTACCTGGCCCTCTGCTGGTTCGAGGAGGGCATCGCTGACGCCTATGAATTGGCGTTGACTCTATCCACCCACCCCGGGATCGTCGAACATGGGCTGTTCCTCGATATGGCGACTGATGTGGTCGTGGCAGGAGCAGATGGGATTCATGAGCTAAAATGACCACCAAACTCGGCGCCTCAATCCTCACCGCCGACTTCTCCCGCCTGGGAGAGCAGGCGCGCGAAGCCATTGCAGCCGGCGCGGACTTCATCCACCTCGACGTGATGGATGGTCGCTTCGTCCCCCACATCACCATCGGCCCACTGGTTGTCGCCGCGCTGCGACCGATTGCCGACGAAGCTGGCGCCCCGTTGGATGTCCACCTGATGATCGAGAATCCCGAACAACACATCCCCGACTTCGTCGAAGCCGGGGCAGACATCATTACGATCCACATCGAGGCAAGTAAAAACATAAAGAACACGATCCAGCTCATCCGTCGTCTGAACGTCCGGCCAGGGGTGACGCTCAGACCCAACACACCCCTGCGCGCCATCGAGGAGATTCTCCCCGAGGTTGACCTTGTCCTGATTATGTCTGTCGAACCAGGCTACGGGGGACAATCCTACCTTCCCAGCAGCACAGAGAAGATCGCCCATTTGCGCCGAATGCTGGATGAGCGCGGGCTGGCGAATGTTGAACTCGAAGTGGACGGCGGCATCAAAGCCCACAACATCGCTGAGGTGGCCGCTGCGGGCGCGTCGGTGATCGTGGTCGGTTCGGCGGTATTCAACCACGCGGCGAGCGTGTCGGACAATATCGCTGCCCTGCGAAGGGCATTGGGCTGATGCGTTGGCACAGTGAAGGCCGAAGGCGTCCCGAGGACAAGACATGCAATCAAAAGTAGAGGTAACTGCTCAGCCATCGAACGGATTTACCCGAAAAAAGGGTGTGCGCACGCAAAGCGGCTATGCCCCCTGCGCACACCCTTTTTTCGGGAATTTCTCCGTTTGGCTGAGTAGTTGCAAGTAGAGAGACATTTCATGGAGAAAGGAATCAGAATGGCAAAAAAAGGGAACAAAGTTCGCGTGGGGATCATCGGGGTCGGCAACTGCGCCTCGGCATTGGTGCAAGGCGTCGAATATTACAAAAACGCGCCCGACGACGTCGAAATCCCCGGCTTGATGCACGCAGTGGTCGGCGGCTACCATGTACGGGATATCGAGTTTACGGCAGCCTTCGACGTGACTACCAGCAAAGTCGGCCTGGATCTCAGCCAGGCCATCTGGGCAGATCCCAATAACACCATCAAATTTGCGGAGGTGCCTCACCTGGGTGTGTCGGTTTCACGAGGCATGACCCATGATGGACTGGGAAAATACCTGCTCCAGCGCGTGCAAAAAGCCGAAGGCCCCACCGATGACATTATCGGTATTTTGAAAGAAACCAAAACCGATGTGGTGATCAACTTCATGCCCGTGGGCGCGGAGATGGCAACCAAATGGTATGTCGAACAGATCCTGGAAGCGGGCTGCGCGTTCGTCAACGGCATCCCCGTTTTCATCGCCACCTCGCCCTATTGGCGCAAACGCTTCGAGGACCAGGGGCTGCCAGTGATCGGCGATGATGTCAAGAGTCAGGTCGGCGCGACCATCACTCACCGCGTGCTGACCAATCTCTTCAAGGATCGCGGCGTGCATATTGACCGCACCTATCAGCTTAACTTCGGCGGCAATATGGATTTCTATAACATGCTGGAACGCGAACGCCTGGAATCCAAGAAGATCTCCAAGACGCAGGCGGTCACCAGCCAACTTCCTTACAAACTGGGTGATGAGAATGTCCACGTCGGCCCCAGCGATTACGTGCCCTGGCTGACCGACCGCAAGTGGTGCCACATCCGCATGGAGGGCCGCGCCTTTGGGGATGTGCCGTTGAATTTGGAGCTGAAACTCGAGGTCTGGGATTCGCCCAACTCCGCCGGGGTGATCGTAGACGCTTTGCGCTGCGCCAAGATCGCCCTAGATCGAGGCATGGCCGGGCCGCTGATCGCCCCCTCCTCATATTTCATGAAATCACCCCCAAAGCAGTTTACCGATGATATTGCTCGCAAGATGACCGAAGACTTTATCGCTGGGAAGTAAGGCTGGTTCAGAACTGGCCTTATCGCTTTGGTTATTTTCTCTTTCGCTGTAATAATCCGCTTGTACGAGTAGACTGAATAGGGAAGATTCCTTTCTCAGTCGAACGCGCTTCTTCAATAGTTAGGAATGCGTTCGGATGGTAATGATGAATTATGCTCGTCACCTCAGGAAGGTCTCGGCGGCGGACAATCGTGTAGATCAGCTTTACTGTCCCACTGGCGCCTTCAGCATCCACGCTGGTCACACCATAACCTGTGGCGCGAAGATGGCTATTCAGTTCTTCGACATGATCCTGCACGATGATGCGGATGACCAGCATGCCGATGGCCAGTTTGTTCTCAACAAAAATGCCGATGAAATTCCCAGCAGCAAAACCGGCGGCATACGCCAGGTAGGCAACGATATTGTGCGCGCCACGTGTGATCTGAGCGATAACCGCAATCCATATGAACACCTCCACGAAGCCAAGAAGCGGAGCCAGGTATTTCCTGCCGCGCGAGACGAAGATGATGCGCAGCGTGCCGAGGGTCACATCAATCACGCGAGCCAGGAAGATCATCAAGGGCAAGACAAACCAGGTGTACAATGGCTGGGCCGAATCACCTATCACAATCATTACTCCAATACTCCCTCATTTACATAATGGGTCAATTCACCAACGCTCAGGTCTTTGATACCCAACTTATCCAGTGTGCGCCCGCGCCTCCAGTAATCGGTGCGGTGGACGATGCAGGCCAGGCGGATGATGGCGTCCATGCCGCGCACCGAGACGCCGTAGCGCTCGCCGAGAGAAGCCATCGGCACCAGGCTCATGGGAACATCCTCGAAAATGTAGCGGTGATTCAACGTCGGCGGCGCCTTGATGCCGTAATAACCGGGTTGGTTGTGAATGGCTTCGTGTAAGTCCTCGCCGGAGGTATCGTAGGCCAGTTTCAACCATTCCAGCGCGGTGCGGGCGCGGATGCCCAGAGAGGAGGCCACCGTCACGCGTTCGCGGTCGAGCACTTCGAGCACGCGCGCGACCGAGGGGGTCACGCCGTCAATGTAGAACTGGTAGTCCCCATGTGTAGCCTCGATCCATCCAGCATTGAGCAGGGTCAGAGCAGGGTGAAAGATCGCCCCCATGTTATTCAAACCGGTCCGCAACACATTGACGCCATCAATGAATTGTGGATAGGCTGGCGCAATGGTATCCAAAACTTGTTGGGTTCGCGTGGCAGGCAGGGCGGCCAGCGGTACGGCATCCTTGATGCGGAAGATATTCGCCTGCGCCGGGCCATCGGAACGGGAGGCGTAGATAAACGTTTCCGCCTCTGCTACAGTAATATCGGCCTTGCAGCCATGATCGCGGATAACCTTGGTGAACTCGATCGCGCCGCATGTGCGGCCAGGATGCAGGACGATAGTTTGACCATCTTTCAGAAAAGGCGCAGCTTTCTGCGCGATATCGGCATGAGCAGAAGATGGAGTGACGACCATGACCACAGCAGCATCCTTCAAAGCTTCGGCCATGTCTGATGTTACTTCCTCGAGTTTTCCAAAGCCGTGTGGGCCGCTATCGCTGCTTTCCAGCTCGATGCCGCCGCGTTTCTTGATTATATTCACGTGTTCAGCCGTGCGATTGTAGAGTGTGACCTTGAACCCCATCAAGGCCAGATGGGCAGCCATGGCCTTGCCTCCGTGGCCGGCGCCGATTACCGTGTAATTCTTTGGGGTTTTCATTTTGCCTCCTTTCGCAATCGAGCCAGACGATCCTTCTCTGGCAGAGGGTTTCCTTCTTCGTTCACCGCCAGGCAGCAGCCATCGAAGATGCGCGTCTGCACCTGCCCGCGCGCGAAGGGGTTGCTGCGCAGGTGCGGCGCGTCGAGAATGCCGCAGGTCACAGCGCGCGCCAGGGTGGGCGCGTCGGTTAGAGGGTCCACGATGCCCGGCGCGGCCAGGGAGTGGATGGCATCCAGAGTCAGGCGCGCCTCGGCGGACAATTCCTCGCGGCGCTCATTTATTCTGGGATCCGCGGTCATATCCGGCTGGCCGGCCAGGGCATTTTCGATGGCGCGGCGCGCCAGTTTGCAGGATTCGATGACATCATCGGCTGTCGCGGCGTGATGCGCCTCGGTGTACCCGACAACATGGATGATGTGCGGTTGGAGCGCCATTTGCAGGTAAACACTCGCCGCGAGTTGGGCGCGGGCAGCATTGGGATCGAGCGGGTAACTGAGCAGCCCGGTGCGCGTTTCCTTCCAGATGCGGTAATTCCCCTCACCCCCGGCCTCTCTCCCAGAGCAGGAGAGAGGAGCAATGAGGTCGAACACAACCAGCATCTTCGCCAGGTCCATCGCGTCCGAAAGCCCTGGCGGGCTGTTGAACATCAACTGGGCGATGTAATCCTTCACGCCAAAGGCGCGGGCATTGTAAGCCGAGAGATAGGCCGAAACGACGAAAACCACATCCGGCGCGTCGCGCATCCCCCAGTGATGCGGCTCGTTCAACTCGACTGGGATTCCGCGCGCCCCGTACCAAGCCATCACCCGCTGGTGTTCGCGGATCGAGTCTTCCAAATCCCACGGGCCGCGTCTATCCATCTGATTGAACCAGAAAAGCGGAATGGCGGCCCAGGCATTTCCGATAGTCTCAACATACATTTCTGCCAGGCGGATGAAATCGTTCGTGCCTGAGTAGGTTCGCAGGAGCGGGAAGTTGCCGCGCCGGCTGGCTTCGTAGAGGGAGCGGTAATCATCGGCGGAACGCACCGGCACGCCGCCTGCCCCCTTTCGGCGCGGGTCCTGCCTGTCGGGATGAAAGAAATTTTCCTGCGCGTCCTGGTCAATGCCCAGCGAAATGACGTCCAGCGCCCGCTCTTTGGAAATTTGGGCAATGCCTGCAAGCGTGGCTTCCATCGTGGGGAGGCCAAAATGGTGACGGAGGATGGGGAACGGCGTTTTCCAGCGGATGCGCTCGACCGCTGTTTGCGGGAAATCGCGCTCCGTGAGACCTTCGACCGGCTGCCCCTTGAGATAGGCGAGAACAGCCTCGGGCGGCTCGGAGCCGTCGAAGACGCGCTCGAAGAAGCCCAACGCCCGCGCCCGTTCCGCTGCTGGCGGCGTGCCGCCGAAGGCAAAGCGGACGCCCGCGGCATGCAGGTCCGAGGCCGCCTCGGCAAACTCGCCCAGCAGACGCTCGCCAGTCTCGGGCGTCAGGCGGTAGGAGACGCCGACCAGGTCCGCCTTTTCGCGGCGGGCGGCAGCAAGCAGGCCCTGCACCGAAACCGCCGGGCCGAGGAAGACCGTCCGCCAGCCGGCGTGCTCGGCCAATCGCAGGAAATTCATCACACCAGCCACATGGACACACTCACCCAATGCCGCGGCCACAACAATTCTATTTTTCATTTATGCTATGAGTTCACTGAAAAAACTCCTGAACGAGGGGGCGGGGCGGCATATATGGGGGTGCGTGCTGCGCATGCACCCCCATATATGCCGCCCCGAATACACGTAGTTTTTTCAGTTGACCCATGCTATTCAGTTTATCACAATTCAGGAACAAACCATTCTGGGTTCGAGTATAATCAGGCGGAATTACCTCATCACTGCATAAATCTCGCCAAAACAACTATGCGCCATCAAATTCGCTGGACTGCTCAAAAAGTCGCCGCCCGGCTGGCAGAAATCGAAGCGCTGGCATATCGCAAGCGCATACCCCTTCGGCCTTTTCGTTACAGGTATCTTAATTCACCGCTCGATCCCGCTCCTATTAGCCCTGAAGCAGACGATTCCGCCTGGGAAGAAATCGAACCCAATAGCTATTGGGCTGCCCCGCGAACGGATTTCGTCCTGCGCACCACTTTCACCATCCCACCAGCATGGCTCACCGCCCTCGATGCAAACGACACAATTGCCTTATTCCTACCCCTCGGCGAGACCCACGATTTTTCCCATCCGGAAGCGCTTGCCTTTATTGACGGACAACCCTATGCTGCCTGCGATCGCCACCACCCGGAGATCATCCTTCCCAGCCAATTCTGTGACAGACGCGAACATACCCTGGCACTCCACGGCTGGACGGGCATCGGCGGCTTGAGCATCGCGGAAATGTCCAAACAACTTCTTATAGGCAGTTGCGCCCTGGTCAGCATCCACCAGCCGACGCGCGACTTCCTGGCCCTGGCGCGCGTCGCCCTGGGGATTGCTGGACACCTCGAGGAGCGCGATCCCGCCAGATACCACCTGCTGACCGCCCTCGACGAGGCAATCAAGATTTTAGATGTGAGAATGCCGATTGGCGACGCCTTTTATGAGAGCATCCCTGAAGCACACGAAACCTTGACCAGAGGCATCGAAAAAGCCGGGCCGCCGATGGATGTCAGGATCACCGCCATCGGTCACGCCCACCTGGACGTGGCCTGGCTGTGGACGTTAGCCCAAACCCGCCAGAAGGCAGCGCGCACCTTTTACAATGTCCTGCGCCTGATGGAGCAGTTCCCTGAATACCATTTCACGCAGAGCCAGCCCCAGCTCTATGATTTCATCCGCCAGGATTTCCCTGAACTCTTCGAGGCGATCAAGGAACGCATCGCCGAAGGTCGCTGGGAGCCTATCGGCGGCATGTGGGTCGAAGCTGACTGCAATCTCTCCGGCCCCGAATCGCTTGTCCGTCAATTCATGCTCGGCAGAGAATTCTTCCGCCGGCGCTTCGGCGCGACGGCCGAATCCCCCGTCCTGTGGCTGCCGGACGTCTTTGGCTACGCCTGGAACCTGCCCCAACTCATCAAAGAAGCCGGGCTGGAATATTTCTTCACTATCAAGATCGGCTGGAGCCAGTACAACCGCCTTCCTTGTGACTCCTTCTGGTGGCAGGGCCTCGATGGCACGCGCGTCTTGACCCATTTCAGCACCACCAAAAGCCCTGGAGACGCCTACGTCTCCACCTACAACGCCGACGCCTCCCCAGGCCAGGTCCTGGGCGCCTGGCTCAACTTCCAGCAAAAGGATGACGCCCCTGCTGGCGAAACGCTTCCCCTGCTGATGTCCTACGGCTTCGGCGATGGCGGCGGCGGCCCGACGCGCGAGATGATCGAGAATATCCGCATCATGGGTCAATTCCCCTCGACGCCGCAAGTCAGCACCGGCAAGGTGATCCATTTCTTCGAGCAGCTAGAAGCCCTCGGCGAGAGCCTGCCCATCTGGAACGGCGAGCTTTACCTGGAATACCACCGCGGCACCTACACCACGCAAGCGCGGGTCAAGCGCGCCAATCGTACAAGTGAGTTTTTGCTGCACGATGCTGAATTCCTGGCAACGTATGCTTCGATATTGGATTCCAATTTCCAATATCCAACCTCCAAATTCCAAACCGCCTGGGAACTGGTTTGCCTGAACCAATTTCATGATATTATCCCTGGCTCATCGATTGGACAGGTTTACGAGGAGGCTTTGCAGCAATATGAGAAAATTCGCCAAATCGCCGTGGAGGCCCGGGATCAAGCCCTGGGGTTGATTGCCGAAAAATCAGGCGCGGCTACGCTCATCGTGAATCCAACCTCCTTCCCACGCCATGATCCCGTCGAAATCGCGGGCGAACTCGTGGATATGGGTGAGTTACCGCCTTACAGCATCACGACACTGACCGAAGACCGAAGACCGAAGACTGATTTCCTTTCACCAGTCACAAGTCACCACTCCTACCTCGAAAACGCCTTCATCCGCGTCGAATTCAACCCCTCCGGCGACATCACCCGCATCTACGACAAAACCGCCGGGCGCGAGGTTCTCCCCGCGGGCGCCGTCGCCAACCAGTTCCAGGCCTTCGAAGACCGCCCGCTGAGTTGGGACGCCTGGGATATTGACATCTTCTACGATGACAAGGTGTGGCTGGCAGAACCAGCAACCAGCCTCGAGGTCGTCGAGTCCGGCCCTTTGCGCGCTGCCCTCGAGATCGAACGCCGTATCCTCAACAGCGTCTTCACCCAACGTATCTCCCTGACCCATAACAGCCCGCGCCTGGATTTCGATACCCAAATAGACTGGCGCGAGCGCAAAGTCCTGCTCAAAGTCGCCTTCCCCGTAGATATTCTTTCACCCAAAGCGACCTACGAAATCCAATGGGGCAACGTCGAACGCCCCACCCACCGCAACACCAGTTGGGATTGGGCGCGCTTCGAGACCGCCGCCCAGAAATGGGTTGACCTGAGCGAGGGCGACTACGGCGTCAGCCTGCTCAACGACTGTAAATACGGCCATGACATCTACAAAAACGTGATGCGACTCACCCTCCTGCGCGGCCCCACCGCCCCCGATCCCCAGGCCGACCTTGGCGAACACCAATTCCGATACAGCCTGTTCCCCCACTCCGGGAGCTGGGACGAAGGCACGATCGCCGAAGCCTATGCCTTGAACGATCCGTTGATCATCTATCAGGCGGAAGGCGGAAGGATAAAGGCGGAAGGCGACATCCTTCACCGTTCATCCTTCATCCTTTGCAATTCCCCCAATATCATCCTCGAGACGGTCAAACGCGCCGAAGACGGGAACGGCGTCATCGTGCGCATGTACGAAAGCCAGCGACGGCGCGGCCCGTTTACTCTAACCGCCAATTTCCCCCTCGCCGCTGCCTGGCGCACGAACATCCTGGAAGAGAACCAAACCGAGATCCCCGTCGAGGGGAACCGACTCGATGCCGCAATCAAGCCCTACCAGATTCTGACCTTTCGCCTGATCCCAGACAATTCCGGAAAATGACCATCATGTTCAATCGCAAACACTCACATACATTTGAACCAACTCACCGCCATCATGATAGACATAATCATACACATGGCGCAATAGACCCGGCGTTGCTCACCACTCAGCGTGGTATATGGGCTGTCAAATGGTCTCTCATCGGCTTGGCTGCTACCGCTGTCATTCAGGTGGTCATCGTCTTCTTTTCGGGTAGTGTGGCGCTGCTCGCCGATACGATACACAACATTGGCGACGCAACGACCGCGCTCCCTCTCTGGCTTGCGTTCACCCTGGCGCGGCGAAAACCATCCCGCCGTTTCACGTACGGTTATGGACGCATGGAAGACATCGCAGGAGTTATCATCATATTTACTATCTTATTCAGCGCGGTCGTCGCAGGGGTTCAATCGGTTGATCGCCTTTTACATCCTCGACCTATTCAACATCTATGGGCCGTTGTCGCAGCCTCCCTGATCGGTTTTGCGGGGAATGAACTCGTGGCGGTTTTCCGCATTCGGGTGGGCAGACAAATCAACAGCGCCGCCCTGATCGCAGATGGCTACCACGCCCGAGTAGACGGCTTGACCAGTTTAGGGGTTCTGTTCGGCGCTGTGGGCGTGTGGCTCGGTTATCCTCTAACAGATCCGATTGTGGGCTTGCTCATCACAGTTGCAATACTGGGCATCGTTTGGGAGTCGGGGAAGGCGGTTCTTATCCGCCTGGTGGACGGAGCTGACCCTGAAGTGATTGATGAAATTAAACACGCCGTGAATCATGCACAAGGCGTTCAGGATGTTACGGATGTGCGGGTGCGCTGGTCAGGTCATCGTTTACACGCCGAAGTCAATCTGGCAGTAAATCCCGATCTGTCGGTTTTCGAAGGACACACGATTGCAGTGGAAGTCAGACATCAACTCTTGCATCACCTACCCTACCTTGCGAACGCCACGATTCATATTGACCCGACGAATCACTCAGGAGAAGAACATCATGGCATTGCAGAGCATGCGCACGAAGGCCTGACCACTCACTCGCACTTGTAGGCGTGATCTGGGTTCAAGCTCAACGTTATTGCGAATGGGCTGGAGGTCGCCTGCCCACCGAAGCCGAATGGGAATATTTGCCTGAGGCCCTGTTCGATTACTATTTTGGAGGGTGCCAGCCGGCTTCAACCCAGATTGCTCGGGCGCGAACTTGTAATTCACTGTTCAACGACAGAGCAACCACCGTGGCGCGACCTGGGGATGTCTTTCCGATGACCTGCGTTCTATCCCCACTCCAAGTGAAATGATCCGCCCAAACCTGTGTTCTAGGGTTGAAAAGTCGTACAGTTACATTGCTCTCTGGATCAATTGCTTCGGTCAACACCCCTTTGGCTTCATTGCACAGGCGGCAAGAGAGCCATAGATTTTCTTCGATTGTTTGACCGCCTTTGGCTTGAGGAACGATGTGCTCCACGGTCAACGGTACGCCACTGATAACTTCTTGAGTCAGGCAGTAACCACAGCAGTGGCGCGCTTGTTCTGCAATACGCTGACGCAATGCCTGAGCAGCGGTCAATTAGATTGCTCCAGTTCCTGAAGCGTTGGTAGACGATACCCACGTCTTTTGAGTAAAACTGCTGCATAACCCCGCCGAAAAGTCAGCAGATCAGCTTCACGTCGGAGATCGTCTAGCCGTTTCTCCTCCTTCCTCGTCAGTGATCCAGTCTTTTTCTTGTCAAGCAAAATTTCATACTCACTCCAACGCTCCTGTGGAAAAGCGCGTTGCATCTCTATTTGCAAACTGGCGTCGCTCATTTGTAAAAGTGGGAGAATGTCAGGTTGGTATTGAAACGGGATTTCTTCGAGCAGAGGAGGTAAACTGTGCGCCAGACTTTGCGCGATGATCGCTTCGGTTGGCTGGCGAAACAATTCCGCCGCACGCTTCAATTGGCTGTATACAGTATCGGGAAGATTAATAGTTATCGTCTGCGACATGGCGCACCTCACTCAACGTACCTATGTTACTACTGACTATCAGTACTTCACGAAAATAGGATCAAAGACCCGTCCTCGGGTCGCCCAGGGACGGGCTTACGATCTTTTTCGTGATCTACCGACTATTATAATACGACTCATCACGGCATGATCTCGCGGATATATTCCGCGGCTGTGTAGAACGCCTCCTTCGAAGATGTTTCCTGATTGACGATTTGGTTGAACGCGCCCTCCCATATTTCCCATATCTCAGGCATCTGCGCATGAGCGGGGATCGGCGCCCCATACATACCCGCTTCCCCGATAGCTCGCAAATCGGGATCAACCAGATATTTCAATAGCGAAGTATATGCGGATGGCTTGTCACCCTCGGCGTCGAATAGCATCTGCATCCCGGTTTCAGTCGCCACGAAATCGGTGAGAAAGACTTCCGCCAGAAGGGGATCCGGGCTGGTGGAACTAATCATAAAACCAAAGGAGGAAACCAATGGCCGGCCTGGGGCATATTCTGACGGCAGTTCGGCGACGGCATAGTTGACGCCCGCATCCCGGAATCGCCCCAATACCCAGGGGCCTGTCACGATCATCGCGGCCTTCCCCTGCTCGAACAAAGCATGAGCGGTCTCCCAATCCATGCCCGGCGAGAACAAACCGCTGAGCAGCATATTTTCCAGCCATTGGGCAGCAGCCAAAGAACCATCGTTGTCCAGGCCGACATCCCAGAAATTGTAACTGCCGTCGCTGCTGCTGCCGAAGATATAGCCGCCAAAAGCTGTCTGGACAGGGTAGAAATGATAGGCCAGCCCAGCCGGCAAGACAAAACCGAGTTCGACTACGCCAGCAGACTGTAATTCAGCAGCGATTGACGAAAGTTCCTCCCATGTGGTCGGTGGGTATGGCGCATAATCCGGGTTATAGAACAAGGCCACATTCTCGAAGACGAACGGAACCCCATACGGGGCGCCTTCGTAATCGAACGCCTGCACCGCCGCAGGCGCGAAATCAGCCTGCCAATCGCTGGTGGATAATTTGGTTACCAGGCCGCCGGGAACGAATGTGCCTAGCCATTCATTTTTCCCCATGACGATATCTGGACCAGCCCCGGCGGAGGCGGCAAGCACAAAGTTTTCTTGAATATCCCAAAAATCCATTTCTTCGATGATGATCTCGACATCGTACCTATTCTTGAATTCTTCGCCCAATATCGCGAGAGCAGGGAACCGCGGCGAATCGGCCCAAATCGTCAGCGAGGAAACCAGGGGCGTGATCGCCGCCCCGGCATGCTGACCTGGCATCAGGAAGTCGCCGCAATAGTATTGCGAGGCGTCATTCAACGGCAGGTCGTCCCAGGGGCCGGATTCAGAGGCATAAGCCAGCGGCGGGGTGCTGTCGCCCTCGCTGCCGCTGCATGTGGGCGTCCCCGAACCCACCCAGTACTGAAAACCGCCTTCGAGTAAGTAGACCGCAGCATGATAGCTTAACTCCGGCGCAGCAAAGGAGGTGCCCAGATAATCCCGATACACGCCATCCATCATCACTTCGCCAGCGTTGGAGTAATCGAACGGCTTTTCGAGAGATACCGGCGGGGCGCTGACGCTGACCACCCCCTCCCAGAGCGCCGGCGCAAAGGGGTAGTCTTTACTGTGATTCCCCGCCGCAGCAATACCAACCACATGGATATCCAGGCCGGTATAATTAGACGGGTTGTCCAGAAAGTCGCTCAACGGATCATACTCGAGCAGACGCCAATCAACAGCAGAAACTGAATTGCCATAAGCGAAATGCGTCCGTAATAAGCCTAGCAGATATTCCTTCTGGGCATCTGGACGCAAGCCATCTGCTAAACTTAGTAGGTCTTCCTGATCTGCTCCGCCGCCCATCAAGGCCAAGAGTTCTTGCTTCATTAGCTGCAGATCTCCCTCATTCTCGATGAACTCACGATAGGCTTCGTACTCATCACCGAGGTCACAGGGCACCACGCCAAAGCTCATATTCAACACATAGCGATCAATCTCCCAAGGGTCGCCTGCCAGGGCATGGATGGCTTCGCTAATCCGGGAAGTAATCACATCTGTGTTGTACCCACCGGTATCTATCTGCACCAGGAAGGTGTCGGGGTCGCCTTGATCTACTTCCCAAGCTTCAATCGCACCCATCCAAGAAAGGCCGAAAGTACCATCCCCTGTAGTTGACACGGTCCGCGTTGCCGAGCTAAACAGTTCGATGAATTTTTCATAGACCAGGTAACCATGGGGGATATTTGCGAAAGCCGCCTCTACCATTCCAGTCACCCGGCTTCGACCAAACCCAACCATCACCGACATCCCCGTTACCCGGCTGCGACCGCCCTGCCCGGAAGGATTGACGGTGCAATTCCCCTCCTGTGCTTCTTGATATTCCAGCGGCAGACCATCGAACCCGAAATCATCAATCACCAGGATGGCGACCGAACCGCGGCTATTTTCGGTTGCAATCCCCATAGATAAGTCGTCTTCGATGATTGGCGCTGCCTGGGAGCTCTGGATCGAGAACAGGGAAAGCAACATCATCAATATGAGAGGGAAATACTTCATCGTTTTCATCTTCCAATTCCTAACCCGGATAAACCGGAACTAAACCAGGAATTTTGAACCGCAGCACTATTCCCTTATCCTACGCGTATCCAAACCGCTGCATGAAAGCGCTCACATCCCGCTCGTCATGCGAATGGCCTAAACGTTGATAGAGAGACAGAGCCTGTTGAAGGTTGTCTTTGGCTTGCTCGAAATCCTCCAACGCATGGTGGGCGATGGCGATATTAAAAAGCGCATCGGCCTGCAAGGACAGATCACCCACTTGAGCGGCAATCTGCAAGGCGGCTCGATGGTTTTCCAGCGATTTGAAAATCCCAATATTGAATTCCGCTGCCCCTAGCGTAACTCGGAAGGCCCCCTCCCGGGGCCGATCCTCTAATTGAATACTGATTTCGAGCCCCTGGAATGCAAGGTCGCGCGCCGCCTCGTGATCGCCCTTTTTGAAGGCGGCATCGCTCTGGTACTCTAACACACGAATTAACGCTTTTGGATTTTCTGAGGTGTTGGCGAGTTCATAAGCCTCCTGAAAATATTTTTCTGCTTCTACGTTATTCCCCTGCATGGCGCACACACCGCCCAGGCCACACAGCAAGACGGTTTTCCGGTGGAGAGTCGGCGCGACATCGTATGCCTCTTGATAACAATAAAATCCTTTCTCCAGATTACCCTGGTTGACGTAAGCATTCCCACGTTTGCACAACATATGATGAAATAATTCGTCCGATTCTCTCGGCTCTTTCCGCAGAGCCTGAATGCTCGCATCTAACAAATCTAGCAGCTCCTGAGTATGGCCACGATGATCGAAGTATTCTCCCATCACCAGCGCGCCGACGATTTGGACCATCACCTGCATGGCATCACTTTGCTGGGCTTCCTTCCCCGCTGCCAGAATGTTCGGCATATCCAACCCAAGCATATCATGTTCTCGAGCATGCTCAGCGACAAATCGCCGCACGGCACTGATGGCAGCCTGGCGATCCGGTTTTTCGAGGCCGTAGAGGACCGTCTCGGCGTAGCTGTGGATCATATCATGCATGCTATACAAATCGGCCTCTTCGCGGCGTACGAAATTCCACGACGCCAGTTCGTCTAAGGCATCTTCGACATCCAATAGATCAACCCCTTCGACCAATTCAGCCAATAGATCCACCGAAACTTTCGGCGTGAATAAAGCCCCAAAGGTATTGAAAACTTTTCGGGCTTGCTCATCTAATTCATAGAACATCTCATCCAGTACGATCTTGACTGTCTCGCGCCCCTCCTGTACGAAACTTTCCGGCATTTCGATCGTGCTGGGGGCCAGTTTTCGGCTTTCGATGCGCTGAAGCAACGCTTCGGCCCGGCGTTCTCTCTTTGCCAGCCAGGTTCCAGCGATAGTAATCCCAAGCGGGTGAAAAGCCAACTCCCGACAGAGTTGAGCAGAGCGCGGGTCGTTTCGATAATCCTCCTCGCCAAAACGAGCGTTAACGGCATGGTGCACCAATAAATCCACGGCGTATCCCGGAGTTAATTCCGAGACAGCGATCGTTTCATCCACATTGCGGATATCATAGCGGGATGTGATCAGCAACGGCAGCGTCTCTGGCATGGCCTCACGCAGCGCGACGATCGCCTGAGGTTTGCGGACGTCATCGAGAACCAATAATCCCGCTTTCGACGCCGTCAGCAACTCTTTGATTTTTTGGATTCTGGCCTGGTCCTCGACTTGATCAATGTCTTGTTTCGCGTCGAAAAGTTGGGCAATCGCTTCGAAGATCGTCTCGGAGTCAGCATATCCAGCGCGCAGCCAGATGACCGGGCGACCATCCGCCTGAATGCGTCGGGCGGCGATCGTGGCGGCCAGGGCGGATTTCCCCGTACCCCCATAACCTGTCAGCAAGACATGGCGGGCATCCTCCAGAAAACCCCCGGCAGCCTCCAACATCTCATCTCGGCCAAACAGTATTGCCGGTTTCGCAGGAATGTCCTCCGCCCGCCGATACAACAGGGCGCGCCCGCGCGCGGCTTGACGTTTGTAGATAAAATCTGCCTGCCAGCGCGCCAGGTCTTGCCTGACCGTTTCAGCCAGTTCATCTAGAGCTTCGAACCACTTGATGGTGACGCCTTTTTCGACCCGGCTGATACGATCCAGGAAGGACTGCAATTCACGGTCACGCCGCTCGACATCCACCTGCTTCTGGTACACAAAACAAGGTTTGCGGTGTTTTCGGGCATGTTCGTACTCTTCGATGGTATACGCCCCGTAGCCCAGCCAAAAAAGGCCGAGATAGATATTGGCCTTTTCGACTTCATCCAGGTAGGTTTCCTGGATCGAGACTGGCCGCGCGCCAGCATCCTCCTCGAAGACCCAGGCGTCAATCTGCAAATCGCTTAAAGCCGATTTGATGATCTGGCGCTCTTCGGCAAGTTCTGCCATCCGAGAGCTAACGAAAACTCGAAGACGATCATTCATCACAAAACGTTCTCGAAGGGAACTACTATCATGAACGGTCCACTATCCGTACTTCCTGGCATCTTTGCGTTTTGTCTGTTTCAGTGTTGCTCATTGTTAAGTGCATTATATTTCGTGGTTCGGCTTCCCCACTGTTCCACTGTTTCCAAGAACTGGGCAAGAGTCAGGCGAGCCATTCGAGAATATCGCTCAATTTTCTCTGGCGGGTGATCAGGCCGTCCCAGTCGAAATAATCCCGCTCGGTCTCGAAAGAAGTGCAATCCTGCAAGTCGCCGCTGCGGCCACGGGCTTCGAATTGCTCGAAGGTCATCTCATAGCGGCGTTCATAGGAGCGTATTTGGGCAATGATACCATCTAGGCGATGTTCAACGGCATCCTTCAACGTTATCAGGATCGCAGGGCCTATTTCCACCTGACCGGTAAGCTCGAATAAAGCTTTGATCACAGCCTTTGGCATGGCTAGCAATGGTTATGTTTGTGTCACTGTATTCATCGCGTCTCCTTATGGGCAAGTGTATCACACCCATGATTGACGAACAAGCCAGAACGGAATCAGTCCGCAGGGATATACTTTAACCCTGTCCCTGTATTGAACAACACAATTCGCTCGTCCAGGGCGACCCAGCCCTGTCGGATGAGCGTCTCTAACGCCGCCAACGTCGCCGCCCCTTCCGGCGCAGCGAAAATCCCCTCCATGCAAGCCAGACGTTTTTGGGCCTGGATGATGGCTTCATCGCTGACTGCGACCGCATTGCCGTTGCTTTCCCGCAAATCGTCCAGGATGATCCGGTCAGCAAAACTCTTGGGCACGCGCAGGCCCGAGGCAATCGTGCTGGCGTCGAGCCAGTAATCACAACAAGGCAACTTCTCCTGAAAGGCTTTGACTACGGGCGCGCAGCCTGCGGATTGTACAGCCACCATGCGCGGGCGACATGAATTCTCCAGCCAGCCCAGGGCTTCCATCTCCTCGAAAGCCTTCCACATCCCCACCAATCCTGTCCCGCCGCCGGTTGGGTAGATGATCACATCGGGCAAAGTCCAGCCAAACTCTTCGGCCAGTTCATACCCCATGATCTTCTTGCCCTCGACGCGGTACGGCTCCTTGAAGGTCGAGACATCGAACCAGCCCTCGGCGCGGGCTTTCTCTCCGGCCAAACCGGCCGCATCGGTGATCGAACCAGCGATTAAAACGACCGTCGCGCCCGCAATCCTGCTCTCCTCCACATTGGCCCTGGGAGAATCTTGTGGCATAACGATGTGCGCTTTCAGGCCTCCCCGCGCCGCGTAAGCAGCCATAGCCCCGCCGGCGTTCCCAGCGGTGGGGATGATTACCTTCGTAACGCCCAGTTCCTTCGCCTTGGAGAGCGCGGCAGATAGACCGCGCGCTTTGAAGGTGCCTGTGGGATTCAGGCTTTCATCCTTGACCATCAGGCGGGAGAGGCCCAACTCGGACCCCAGGTTGGGGAGGCGCAAAAGGGGCGTATCCCCCTCCCGCAGGCTGATCATGTTCTCGGACTGATGAACCGGCAACAGCTCGCGCCATCGCCACATCCCGGCTGGGCGGCTGCGAAATTCGTCCCGGTCGAGTTCGCGGCGTACGGCATCCAGATCGTAGCGCGCGAATAGCAGCGCCTGGCAAACTGGACAATATGTCTGGATCACCCCGGCATCATAGAAACGACCACACTCATAACACTGAAGGTTGACAAGATAAGACATGTCCCTTTTCACCCTCCCAATACATCAAAATCGAAATCCATCCCACGTACCGGTGAATAGATAGCGCACAAAATCGAGGGCAGCGATTTGGGCCAGGGCAATAGTAAATCCAGCCGCGAGCGGGAAAGCTAACTCCTTGAACGAGTCGAATCGGTTCTCCACCCCGAAGAGCATCACCCAGACCATGGTGTAGACCATTGTCAAAATCACCAGCACTCCAGCGGCGCTGACCAACGCCAACGGGTAGAGGATCAATGGATTCTCCGTCAACACAACCAAATCGAGGATGAGTCCCAGGGCCAGCAGCCCGCCCAACGAAATGAATCCACTCAAAGCAGGTTTGGGATCCCACTTCTTCCACACCGTCTGGTGAAAAGCGGGGAAAAGCATCACGCTCAGGCCCAACCCCAAACCTGTGCCAGTCAACAGGCGCAATGTGTTTTTCGGCTCATAGAGGGAATAGCGAGAAAAGGGTTCGGGAAACAAGTCGAGGAACGAGTTAAGACCATCGAACGCCCAAACCAGCGTCAACGCCCCCAGCACAGCCAGCACGCCCCGGGGAGGGTGTCCACCGCGGCGCAACCCAACCGCCAACTGATAGATAAAACCCAGCATCGCGCCGAGATACTGTCCAGTACAACGGGCGCACAGGGAGAATTGCCTGTCGCCCAGGTGGAAGGAACGCAATTCGATCCGGTGACAAACCGCGTAGCCAACCGCATCCGCCTTACCCAATAGTCCCGCAGGGGTGTTGAGCAACCAGCCAATCAACAAGCCCCCCGCCGCCAGGAAACTGATCTTTTGCCAGGGGATGTGCTGGATCACAGATGAATGGAGCAGTTTTTGCATGGATAACAAGATTATACCGAAGGAATCGCTTCTTTGGCCTGATAATTGCACAAGATTGATTTGGCAAGCTCATTCAAGTGCGGTATGATAGCAACTCTACATGAATCGAACCATCCAAACCCCTATGCGCAAGTTACGATTGATGCCCACGCTGATCCTATTCGGCATATTAGCCGCCTGTTCATTCAGTGATCAACCGCTTTTCGGTATTCCTGCCCCCAGCCTCTCCAGCGATTCCGAAACCCAATCCACCCCTTCCTCCATTCCAGAAGGTAACGTGACAGACCCGGCGCCATCAGTTTTAGAAATCCCCCCGGTTTCAACGACCCCGAGGTCTACCAGAACCCCCTGGCCCAGCGAAACGCCCACCGTATCCATTG
Source organism: Chloroflexota bacterium (assembly GCA_016865865.1). GTDB lineage: Bacteria > Chloroflexota > Anaerolineae > Anaerolineales > UBA11858 > NIOZ-UU35. The sequence goes on along the minus strand of VGOC01000039.1, from coordinate 5,585 downwards.
ATTCGATCATCCGAGTGGGACCAAACAATTTCCCAGATTATGTCAATCCGCTCACCGGACTGCCCGTCCCCAACCCTGCCCTGCTCGACCGGCGACCCATCGTAGCCAAGATCCCCAATTACCCCCACGATGTGCGTCCGCAAGCCGGCATATCGTTAGCCGACCACATCTATGAATACTACCTCGAATTTGGCCTGACGCGCTTTGCGGCTGTCTTCTATGGGAATGATGCCGAGCGATTTGGGCCTATTCGCTCTGGGCGCATCTTCGACAAACATATGATGGATATGTACAACGCCATCTTCGTCTTCAATAGCGCCGACAAACGAACCCTCGATTATTACGAGGATGAAGAGTTAGAAATCGGCTACTTCGTCGTGGAACAGTGTCCTCCCTTGTGCCGTGACGAAAGGATCAATTCCTACAATAACTTGTTTGGCAATACCAGCCAGGTGCATGAGCTAATCCGAAGAAGGGGACTCGACGATAGCCGCCAGGACCTTTCCGGAAATTTCTTCTCCTCGATTAGCGGGCATGATTTCAGCGAGGTGGATGATGTTTACGTCAACTACTCATACGCCAATTACGTACACTGGGTGTACGATCCGAATATCGAGCAATATATCCGCCTCCAGGGAAGTAGAGATAACTCCGATGGCGCCAGCGCGAAGTACACCTTGCACACCGACGCACTGACTGGCCAGCCTATTACGGCGTCGAATCTGATCATCTTGATGGTCGTACATGATTTCTATCACAAATCTTCTGATACTGAGGTGTTCGATATTGATCTCACCGGCAGCGGCGATGCCTATGTCTTTCGCGATAACAAAGGGTATCTGGCGCGCTGGCACCGCTATGATGTCAACAAACCCCTCGCTATCCTTAGCACAGATGGCAGGGCCTTCCCGCTGAAACCCGGCGTCACGTTCTTCCAGATCATCAACCGAACATCGGAAGTCATTCCGATGGATCAGACCTGGACCTTCGACTTTGCCCGCCCCCCGGAACCAGACGAATAGATCATCTCAGATTTCCAAATTCACGGATGAGCATGGAAATGCCGTGGATTTTTCAAGATTTTTTCCGTGAGATTCCGCAAAATCCGTGTACGAATCACTACCATTCCCACAAATCCAATGATTCTAAAACCTGATAGGCGGTCAGGTCCAATCGAAGGGGCGTCACGGAGACATAGCCGGCTTTGATGGCCCCAAAATCGGTGCCGTCCTCCTGAACGCCCGTGGGAGCATCCCCGCCAATCCAGTAGTAGGGGCGACCGCGGGGATCCTCGCGACGATCCAGCCGATCACGATAGAGGCGCAAACCCTGGCGGGTTATTTGAACGCCTTTGATTTCTCCTTCGGGAAGATAGGGAACATTGATGTTGATAATCGTTTTTTCGGGGAAACCCTGGCTCAGCAAGGTCTCCACGATCTTGCGCGCAAAACGCGCCGCCGCGCCATAATCTAGAACGCCGAGGTGATTTTCAGGGGCATCCAACGAGACCGCCACGCCAGGGACGCCACCAATGACCGCCTCCATCGCCGCGGTGACCGTCCCCGAATAAGTCACGTCGTGGCCGATATTGGCGTTGGGGTTGATGCCGGAGACAACCAGATCGAACTTCTCCCCGGTCAGACCCAGCAGCGCCAGGGCCACACAATCCGAGGGCGCGCCGTCGCTGGCGTAGGCGCTGAGGCCATCGACCAATTGCACTTCCTTAACCCGCAGCGGTCGGTGCATGGTCTTGACATGCCCAGACGCCGACCAGTTGCGATCAGGCGCCAGGACGGTCACCTCCCCCACCTTTTGCATCTCGAACGCCAAAGCCAGCAAGCCAGGGGCGGAAACGCCGTCATCGTTGGTCACCAGGATGTGAGTCATCGGAGGGCGGCTTCCATCAGCGCCTCGATGCGCGGCAGCATACTGGCCGGGTCGGGGTGCAGGCCCTCGATGAGCAAGGCGCTCTCGTAGATCTGCTCGATGATGGCGATATTCAACTTGTCATCCGGGGGCAACGCGCACAGGCTCGTCAGGATGGGATGGCGAGGGTTAAGCTCGAGCACTTTCTTGGGGACCTCGTACTCTCGATCCACCAGGCGGTAAACGCGCTGCATCTCCTGTCCAAGGGTGCCTTCGGGGTCAACCAGGCGGGCGACGGAGTCGGTCAACCGGTCGGTTGTGCGAACATCGGTGACGCGCTCGCCCAAATGCCATTTGAAACGGGCGATGATCTTTTCTAACTCTCTCGGGGAAAGCGCCTCGGGGGTAGGTTGCTCTCCGGAGGTCACCTCAGCAGCCGGGAGTTCCAGGTCTGGCGCGGCCACATTCTGTAACTTGTAATCCCCAAATTCACGCAATCCCAAAAGCATGAAGGAATCCATCGGATCGGTCAGTGTGATGACCTCATAGCCATGCTTGAGAAAATAATCCAGGTGGGGGCTACGGGCGACGGAGCGTTCATCATCGCCGAGGAGGTAGTAAATCTTATCCTGGCCTATCTTTATTCGTTCAACGTAGTCTTGCAGCGAAACCCAACTCTCGGGATGGACGGTGGTGTGGAAACGCACGAAGGGGTACAGCTCCTCTCGATCGGACTCTTGGGAGGCGATGCCCTCTTTGATGAAGGGGTTGAAAGCACTCCAGAAGCGGGCATATTTATCCGGCTCTTTCTCGGCGAGAGTTCGAAGCTGCTTGTTGATCTGACCGGTGAGGATCCGCTTGATGCGCGCCATCAACGCCGTGGTCTGGATGGACTCGCGCGAGATGTTGAGCGGCAGGTCCTCGGAGTCGACGACGCCCTGGACGAAACGGAAACAAGGCGGCAGCAAGTCGGTGGTGTATTCCTGAATGAGCACCTTGCGGGCATAGAGCTTGAGGCCATCCTCTTTGCGGATGGAGAAGATACCCCGCTCCGGTTTGGCTGGAATGTAGAGCAGTGAGAAGATGCGCAATGGGGCGTCGGCGACGAAATGGACGCGGGCGAGCGGGTCTTCGAAATCCAGGGTGAGGTGCTTGTAGAATTCGTTGTATTCCGCCTCATTCACCTCCCGAGGGTCTTGTCGCCAGATGGCCGTCTGACGGTTGGTCTGCTCCTTGTCGTCGCCCACATAAATGGGGAAGCGCACGTAATCGGAGTGCTTTTTGATGATTTGCCGGAGGCGGCTTTCGTGAGCAAACTCTTCGGCGTCCTCTTTGAGTTTGATCTCGATGATCGTGCCGCGATTCTCTTTTTCGGCGACATCAACGGTAAACGTATCTTCCCCGGTGGCATACCAGGCGGCGGCTTTGGCCTTGGGCTTGAACGAGCGTGAAGTCACCCGCACCCACTCAGCCACCATAAACACAGAATAGAAGCCAACCCCAAACTGACCGATGACATCGGCGAGCCGACGCTGATCAACCCCTTCTTCGGCGGCATCCAGAAACGCGCGCGCTCCGGATTGGGCAATCGTCCCCAGGTTGGTGGTCAGTTCATCGCGGGCCATGCCGACGCCCGTGTCGCTGATGGTGATGATTTTCCTTTCTTCATCCACATGCAGGCGAATTTCGAGCGCGGCATCGGGATCGAGCACGTCCCGGTCGGTGAGCATGAGGAAGTCCATTTGCGTCAGGGCGTCGGAGGCGTTGGAGATCAACTCGCGCAGGAAGATCTCGCGGTCGGTGTAGAGGGAATGGATGAGAATATCGAGCAGTTGTTTTATTTCAGCCTTGAAGGCAATCGGTTTGCTATCGGTCATAGATTACTCCTATAATCAGCAGATCACGAAAAAGATCAAAAACCCGTCCCCGGGCGACCCGTGGACCGGTCTTCGATCCAGTTTTCGTGAAGTACTGATAATCTTCATAAAGTATACAAGCAGGAGCTATTTCCTGTCTACCCCAATCCTTATACATGGTTTGGTTCCGGCTAGTCCGGGTTAGGTGTAGTACATCGGATATTTTTGCGATATACTTTAGCACAGCGCATCCCGCTCTGTCCCCCTATTTTCTCCGCCGAATTGCCGTTTATTCAGGCAGACGACGGCGAAAATGGGTGAGGCGCGACCTGAATCCAGGCACATTGTCAACATCAATTAGAAAACTATATACAATGGAGAAAGAAACATGAGTGAATTATTTTCTGAATTTTCGAAGGCCGTTATCGAAGGAAATCTGGATGACATCGTCGGACTGACGAAAGACGCCCTCGACAGAGGCCTGAACGCCAAAGACATCCTCGACAAAGGCTTGATGCCCGGCATGGATCATGTTGGGGCTGAGTTCAAAGCAGGAAATCTGTTCGTGCCTGAAGTGCTGCGATCCGCCCGGGCCATGCAATCCTCCATGAGCCTCATCAAGCCCTTGCTGGCCGAGACGGGCGCAGCGATGACTGGCAAGCTGCTCCTGGGCACCGTCAAGGGCGACCTGCACGATATTGGCAAGAACCTGGTCGGCATGATGTGCGAGGGGGCAGGTTTCGAGGTCAAGGATATGGGCAAAGACATCGAACCTGATGTTTTCGTAGAGGCCGTCCAGGAATTCAAGCCCGACATCCTGGGCATGTCCGCCCTGCTGACGACGACGATGCGCTCCATGGAGCATACCATCAAAGCCCTGGAAGAGGCCGGCGTGCGCGATAGGCTCAAGATCATGATCGGCGGCGCCCCAGTCACCCAGACATTTGCAGACCAGATTGGAGCCGATGGCTACGCCTCGAACGCCGCCTCGGCAGCCGAGTTGGCGAAGAAGCTCATGAGTTAGCCCCTTGGATCAACTACCCATCGTCGTCATCGCCTGCCAGGTCTTCCAAAGCTTATTGGAAGAGTTGATTCCCGCTGGGGTGGCTGAACGTTTCACCTTCCTGGATTATGGGCTGCACCGCGTCCCCGAGAAACTGACCTGGGCCCTGCAAGATACGATAGACGAAATCGCGCAGCCCAGCCTGATCATGTTGGGGTATGGTCTGTGCGGCAACGGTCTGAGAGGGGTCAAAGCCAGGCAGCACACGGTGATCGTCCCGCGCACGGATGACTGCATCGCCATCTTGCTCGGGTCCTACCAGAAATATATCCAGGAATTCGAAGCCACCCCAGGTTCGTATTACCTGACCAAGGGCTGGCTGGAATCGGGCAGCAATCCGCTCCAGGAATACCAGAAATACCGGGAAAAATACGGCGATGACGACGCTACCTGGATCATGGATCAACAGTATCAACATTACAAACGCCTGGTGTTGGTGGCGCATACCATGGAGGATTTGGAGAAGTATCGCCCTCGCGCCCAAGAAGTGGCCGAATATTGCCAGCGATGGGGCATGCGTTACGAAGAGATCCTCGGATCAGACGGTTACATTCGACGGCTGATCGAAGCCGCCGCCGCGCTCGATACCGCTGATGGCGAATTCGTGGTCATCCCACCCGGCGGAGAGATCGAACAAGAGATGTTTATGCGCTACTAGAACCGATAACAAGGAGAGATGAATGCGACTAAAGGATAAAGTATGTATGATCACAGGGGGCGCTTCTGGGATCGGCAAAGCGACCGCAGAGCGGTTTGCCGAAGAGGGAGCAAAAGTTATCATCTGCGATATGGCGGAAGAA
>VGOC01000038.1 GCA_016865865.1 Chloroflexota bacterium | reverse complement strand
GGCCTCCATTTCATCGGGTTTCACTCCGCGGAAAGCCGAGCCGAAGATTTCGACACGATACTCCCATTGCGTGATATCAGCCATGATAACTCCTCTCGAACAAATGGCTCGGGGTTGGTCTGAAGCCCCGAGCCAGTTTGTCTCGCTCGATTCTCTACTCTTCGATTGGGATCGTCTTCGCCAACGATACCAAACCGCTCATCCCGCCAAGATTCATCGTATCCACCGCGCTGCTGGGGACGATCACCATGGCGCCCTTTTCTTTAAGTCCCTCGAAAAGCATGTTCATCGCCCGCAGGTGCAATGCAGTGGGGTTATTGACATACGCCTTGGAGGCCTCAGAAAAGGAAGCGGCAATCTGCTTTTCGGATTCGCCCAGGATAACGCGCGCCTGTCGCTCGCGCTCGGCCTGCGCCTGACGAGACATGGTATCTTCCAGGTCTTGCGGAATAACAACGTCGCGGATTTCCACGGATTGCACCGTGATACCCCAGGGTGTGGTGCGCTCGTCAATGATCTTTTGCAGATCGGCATCCATCTTGGCCCGCCCCACTAAAATATCGGCCAGATCCATTTTGCCGATCACTTCCCGCAAGGCGGTTTGCGCAGCCCAGGCAATTGCCATCTTATAATCCTCGACCTCAAGGGCAGCCTTCTCCGCGTCCCAGACCATCCAGAAGAGCACAGCGTCCACATCAACGGGGACGGTATCCTTGGTCAGGGTTTTCTCTGCCGAAAAGGGCGTCACCATGACGCGGTGGTCAATCCACATGGCAACATTGTCAACAATGGGGATGATCCAAAACATGCCCGGCCCCAACAAGCCCTGGAACTTACCCAGGCGCAAGATCACGGCCTTCTCCCATTGGTTGGCGATCTTCAAGGCGAACATCAAGTACAGGGCGATCAGCGTCATAACAATCGGGAAGGAGATCACCAGCCAGAGCGCGGCATTGGTGATCGCCATCCAAACCGTGCCCCCGCTGCCGATCAAGATGAAGATGGTGAACAGGATCCCTGCGACGCCGTTGATGCGCACCTGGTCGTCGCTATATTTTCGCATCATTGGTAAATTAGAACTTCTCATGGTAAACCTCGCTTTCTAATCGGTATGTTCAGGAGGGGGGGAGCCTCCTTCGGTCCATTGGTTGATAAACTTTTCAACGATCTCTTTGACTTCTTCCGCCGAGTACTCCAGGCTGGCGGCTTCGTTGAGGTAGTGGAGAGTCAGCCACTCGATATCCTGGCGGCGCAGGGCTTCGCCATTGGCCTCGCTGGGCGGCGGAAGGATGTAGGTGCCGCGCCCATGCTGCGTAGAGATCAGGCCCTCCTCATCGAGCATCCGGTAAGCCCGGGCGATGGTGTTGAAGTTGACCCTCAGGTCGGTCGCCAACTGCCGCACAGTGGGGAGCTGGTCACCGGATTTCAAATCACCGGTAGCGATGCGGTGCTTGACTTGATCAATGATCTGAACGTATATCGGTATTTTGGAGGTCAGATCCAGTTCGATCTGCATACACACTCCGTTTCTTTCAGTTGGAATTGTATCTTTGTCTGATTGTATTATTGTATCTCTGTATAATTGTATACAATTCTCGAAGTTTGTCAAGCCCCAAAACAGAACATCCTCCCCCGAAACCATCGCAACCGCCCTGTTTTGACCCCGTCTACGATGTCTTGATGGTTCTCTCGATTGTTAAGGTGCTACTTTTGTTCACGATGTTATGATGGACGACATCTACTCCCTACCCCCTACTCCCTACTCCTTGCAAGGCACGGATGCGGTGGAGCGGTGGTTTACGGAGACGGAAATGAAAGAAATGGTGGAGTTTGCCAACCGAATGGCGGTATAATTGCTTTGCAATTACCGTTCGATGAAGGAGATGTAAAAATGGAAGCCCTGACCACTATTTCCTCCAAATACCAAATCATGATCCCGCGCAAAGTTCGGGAGCAGTTCAACTTGCTGCCTGGGCAAAAGGTGATGTTCATTCCCTATAAAAACTCCATTCGGCTTGTCATAATCCCGTCCATAAAGGATGCGCGGGGAATTTTCAAGGGAATCAACATTGAAAATATCCGCGAAGAAGTTGACGAGGATCGCTGATGAACGTTGTTGACTCTTCAGGCTGGATCGAATATTTCACTGAGGGCGGGAATGTGGATTTTTTCGCCCCACCCATTCGCGATGTTGACAGGTTGATCGTTCCCACGATCTGCATTTACGAGGTTTTCAAGCACCTGCTGGCGGAACGCGACGAAGATTCCGCCCTTCTCGCGGTGGGACTCATGTCGTATGGACGCGAGGCGGGACTGGATCGCAATATAGCCATTGACGCGGCGCAAATATCCCATGAGATGAAACTCGCAATGGCGGATAGCATCATCCTTGCCACTGCCCGCGCCCACAACGCTACTTTATGGACTCAAGACGCGCATTTCAGAAGGATGGATGGCGTGAAGTTCATTGAGAAGAAATCGTAACTCTGCTCACGAGGTGGGTTTTGCGAAAAATTTCTGAAGAACGCACCCGCAAGGAAATGATAGACCCGCAGTTGGAAAAGGCGGGTTGGTATTTGCGTGACCACGCCAGGGTGAAGATCGAAATCCCCGTGAATGGCTACGACGCCGAGCCGTGGAACGGGGTGACGGATTACTGCTTGTACCGCGAAAACGGGGAAGTGCTCATGCGCTCAAATCAGGCGCAGCATGCGTTGTTCGTGTAAAATATCATGAGAGATATGCCCCATAACGAAGAAAAGACTCGCCAGGAACTCATCAACCCCAAAATCCACGCCCGCGGCTGGACGGAAGATTTGATTCGTCCAGAGCGCACGGTTGGCGCGGTTGAGATCGTCACAGACCGCCCGCGCCGCGGCAAAGGCCGCGTGGATTATTTGCTTTGCCTGCCTGTCGAAGCGGGGAGATCGCCCCTGCCCGTTGCCATTCTCGAAGCCAAAAAGGAAAACGAGTTTGCCGCATTGGGGATTCAGCAGGCGCAGGAATATCGCAGGCGTTTCAATGTTCCGTTCGTGTTCTCATCCAACGGACATCTTTTCACGCAATGGGATGAGCAAACGGGAATGGTAATTGACAACCTGCCGTTGGAAAGATTCCCGACTCCAGCGGAGTTACGCGCTCGTTACGAAGAAACCAAAGGGTATTCGCTTTCAGATAAAGAGGCTTCGACACTGTTCGAGCAATACAAAGGCGGCGAATCGGCGCGCTGGTATTTTCAGGACGCTGCCATCCGCGCCGCGTTGGAAAAGATTGCCAGCGGCGGCAATCGCGTTTTGCTTTCGCTTGCAACGGGGACAGGCAAAACCATTATCGCGGCGCAACTGCTTCACAAACTTGCCCAGGCAGGCAAAGTGACAAAAGCCTTGTTTGTCTGCGACCGTGACGAATTGCGGACGCAAGGCTGGTCGAAGATGCACGCGGTCTTTGGCGATAACGCCCAAATTGCCACATCCAGCGATCCCGCGACCAATGCCCGCATTGTGATTGCTTCTTATCAAACCTTGAACATCTCGGACGAAGATAGAGAGCCGAGATTTTGGCGGGAGAATTATCCGCCCAACACATTCAGCCACATCATCATTGACGAGTGTCATCGTTCCGCTTGGGGCAAGTGGAGCATTATTCTTACGGACAATCCAAATGCCGTGCAAATCGGTTTGACCGCCACGCCGCGCATTGTGGTCGGCGGAAAGAAAGATGATCCCAACCGCAAAGCGGATGAAGCCATCACCAACCACAATCTCGAATACTTTGGCGAGCCTGTTTACGAGTATCCCATGTGGATGGGGCAGGAGGATGGTTATCTTGCCGCCAGCGAAGTAATCAGACGCGTCGTTGATAGGGATCAAGAGAACATCACCCGCGCCGATATCGAGAAGCGCACGGCTACCGATCCATATACAGGCCAACGCGTTGATCCCAATCAGTTGCAAGACACCTATACCGCCAAGCAATACGAAGAAAAATTGATGCTGCCTGACCGCGTAAAGGCCATGTGCGAAGATCTGTTCGAGCATTTGCTAAACACGGGAGGCCCTCTCCAAAAGACGATTGTCTTCTGTGTCCGTGACACACACGCTACAATGGTCAGGGACGAAATGAATAATCTCTATCAGGTATGGTGCAAGGCGCGCAACGAATGGCCTGTGGAGAATTTTGCGTTTCAATGCACGGGCAACCCCAACCTGCGTCCCTCCGCCGAGGCGTTGATCCCCGATTTTCGCGGCTCAAAGTCGTCGCACTTCATCGCCACCACCGTTGACCTGCTCTCGACGGGCGTGGATATCCCCAATCTCGATAACGTGGTTTTCTTCCAATACATCCAATCGCCGATTGAGTTCTACCAGCGTGTAGGACGCGGCACGCGCACAGGCGAACCGCGCGGCAGTAAGTTGATGTTCCGCATTTACGATTACACCAATGCCACGCGCTTGTTCGGCCACAAGTTCATTTCACGCGGCAACCCGTCGCGGGATTATGTTTCCGACATCACGTACTCGAAAGACCAGGCAGTCAGCGAGACGAATCAACCGCCGAACATGGTGCGTGTGGAAGGCTTCGACGTTCACATTTACGGGGACGGGCGCGCCATCGTGGTGGAGCAAGACGGACGCGAAACGCTCATGCCTGTGGAAGAATACGAACAAAGGCTGGCCGAAAAATTGACCGAAGCCGCTCCTTCCCTCGACGAGTTGCGGGCGCGCTGGATTTGGCCTGACCGCCGCCGCGAACTGATCCAAACCCTGCCAGGCGACGGCGGCTCGGTGAGATTACTGCGCGCCTTGCGCGAACAGGAAGCCTGTGACCTGTACGATGTGCTGGCTGAATTGGGTTATGGCGTGGTTGCGCGTTCCCGCGCCGAACGCGCCGCCGCCTTTGCCTACAAACACCGCGAATGGCTGAAAACCCTGCCAGAGAAATCAACCAAAGTTCTTCACGCCATTGCGCGCCAATTTGAACTGGGCGGCATTGAAGAATTGGAAACCACGAACATCTTCGACGCGGAAGAAGTAAAGAACGCAGGCGGTTTCAACGCCTTGAAGGTTCTCGCCCTTTCCCCCGCCGAACTTATCATCGAAACCAAATCGAGACTGCTTGCGCCATGAAGAAAAAAAAGGAAACACGTCCTTTGCCTGATGGTTGGAAATGGACAAGGCTGAAAGGTGTTGCAGATGTTGTTCAAGGATTTGCGTTCCCCTTAGAACACCAAGGAACCGCCAATTCAGAATACCCATTTATCAAAGTAAGTGATATGAGTGAATGGCAAGTGGACAAGGTAATAACTACTGCTCAAAATACAGTTAGTCATACAACACTCAAGTCGTTGCGCGCCAAAGCGTATCCAAAAGACACGGTGATTTTTCCAAAGGTGGGCGGGGCACTTCTAACGAATAAAAGAGCAATTCTGGGAAGTGATGCTTGCTTTGACAACAACATCATGGGGGCGATTCCGAAAGAAATAAATGGCGAATACCTTTATTACTGGCTGTCGGCTATTGACTTTGGAAGTATAGCCAATATTCAGGCAATGCCATCAATTCGCAAATCTCAGGTTGAAGATTTGGTTCTACCTGTACCCGATGCTACTGGACAATTTGCTGTTGTAAATCGTCTAAAATCTCAATTAGCCGAAGCCCAACGCCTGCGCCACGCCGCCGAGAGGCAATTGGAGGCGGCAAAGGCGTTACAGTCGGCACACTTTAGGTTTGTCTTTGGAGAGTTGGAAAAACAAGACTGGCCTAGAGTTTCGCTTGGAAAACTTGCTCACATTGTTTCAGGAATAACGCTAGGTCGAAAGCTATCGGATGATATTCAAGTTCGCCCAGCTGCTTATTTGCGCGTGGCAAATGTGAAAGATGGGTTTCTTGATTTGTCCGATGTCTATCAGATCAATGCAACAGACTCTGAAATTGATAAGTTGCGCCTCCAAAAAGGTGACTTGTTGCTTACCGAAGGCGGCGATAGGGACAAATTAGGCCGAGGAACAATCTGGGAAAATCAAATATCAGAATGTATTCATCAAAACCATATCTTTCGCGTTCGATTTGATCATGAACAAGTGCTTCCGCAGTTTGCTTCTTACCAAATAGGTTCGCCTTATGCCAAAGCCTATTTCTATACTCACGGAAAACAAACAACGGGCATTGCGACAATCAACCAAGAAGTTCTCTCTAACTTTCCATTTATCCTACCTCCGATGGATGAGCAAGTAAAAATAGCAGAGCGATTGAATCCGCAAATAATCAGAACTGCTGAAATCTATCGGTCAATTGAAAGACAATTCGAAGTTATTACTGCTTTACCCAATGCCATCCTGCAAGAAACCTTCGGCGGGTTCGAGCCGCCTGCCTGATGTCATTGCGAGGCGGCGTTCTTCCGCCGAAGCAATCCCCTGGAACGAGGAGACTGCTTCGGGCAAAGGCTCGCAGTGACACATATTCCAGTGTCATTGCGAGGCGGCGCACTTCCGCCGAAGCAATCCCCTGGAACGAGGAGACTGCTTCGTTCCTCGCAGTGACACCCAAAACAGGAGATTGCTTCGGGCTTCGCCCTCGCAATGACAGAAGCGAGAACGTATGGGAAACAGGCAATACTGCGTTTACATCATGACCAACGCCCATAACACCGTGCTTTACACGGGCGTTACCAACGACCTCCAGCGGCGCGTGCTGGAGCATAAAGCAGGCAAAGGTAGCGCGTTCACCAAGAAATACAACGTCACAAAACTGGTATATTTCGAATGCGGCGACGATGTGAATGCCGCCATCTTTCGCGAAAAACAGATCAAAGCAGGCTCTCGTAAGAAGAAGATCGAACTCGTCAACAGCATGAATCCTGAATGGAAGGACTTGTTTGAAGAATACTTCACCTAACCAGTGTCATTGCGAGCCGTTCTTTGGCGAAGCAATCCCCTCGCGTGAGGAGACTGCTTCGGGCAAAGAGCGCCCTCGCAGTGACGCCGCCCCGTCGTCATTGCGAGCCGTTCTTTGGCGAAGCAATCCCCTGGGACGAGGAGACTGCTTTGGGCAAAGTGCGCCCTCGCTGTGACGCCGCCCCGTCGTCATTGCGAGCCGTTCTTTGGCGAAGCAATCCCCTGGGACGAGGAGACTGCTTTGGGCAAAGTGCGCCCTCGCAGTGACGCCGCCCCGTCGTCATTGCGAGCCGTTCTTTGGCGAAGCAATCCCCTGGCATCAGTGTCATTGCGAGGAGCGTTTTTTGCGACGAAGCAATCCCCTCGCAACGACATGCTACTATCAGGATATAATTCCAAACGATGAACAGTGCATACAAGATTACAGGCGACCAGCTGGCGAATGCCCTGAATTCGTTGGGCGTCAGGTTCATCATGGGCGGGCAAAGCCATGGCACAATGCCTTACACACCGCCCGCGCGCCTGCTCGCCGCCCTCGCCCGTAGCGATGAAGCGCGCCTCCGACTCGCGCTCATCCCCCTGTTTTTGGAACACCCCGAATTCGCCGCGCATGTCCGCGCTGCCGCGAGACAACTGGACCGCCTCGCGCGGCTCACGCTTCAATGCTATTACACCGCCGCGTTCTGCCTGCAGCAAACCCTCCCCTCGCAAAGCGAACCGCTGCCCGATCTTTTTTCGGGCGAGTTGAATCTGAGCCTCGGCGATGACCCTGAAGAAAACCTGCGCGCATTGGCAGAGCGGCATCGGGAATTGAGCGGCGCGCGGGTCAACTGGCTTGGCACGTACCAGCACGCGGCGCAAACCTGGCGCAAGGGGCTGGAATTCAGAAAGGCCTGATGGCATGGACAACCCGGAAATCCGATCCATTTTGAAAACCCTGGGAGAGCGAGTTCCGCCCGCCTCCCAATTGATTCTCGTAGGCGGGGGCGCGCTGGCCTTGCTTGGAAGTCCGCGCCTGACAATTGATATTGACTTCTTTGGCGATGATGTGCATCCAAGCGAATTGCATCGAACCATCATGCAAATTGCCCGGGAATTGCAAATCCACATTGAACCCGTTCCTCTGGATCGTTTCGTTCCCCTGCCAGAGGGAAGCGATGAACGTAATATTCGCATCGGCCAATTTGGAAACCTGGAAGTCTATGTTGCCGACCCCTATAGCATGGCCCTTAGCAAACTGGACCGGGGTTTGGATACCGACCTTGCCGACATTGTTTTTCTTGTTCAAAACGGTTTCGTTGACGCGCAGCGATTGGAGCGCATTACACAAGAGTCGCTGGCGCAGGCGGGCAAATTTGATTTCGATCCCGAAATCCTTGACCACCTTCAAGAATTGAAGAAGCGGTTGAAATGATTCGACATCCCTCATTCCAAAATTTATGCCCAAATCCAACACTCACAACGGACTAATCGCTAACCAGGCCTCCCTCGACCGCGCCGTCTGGAGCATTTGCGACATCCTGCGCCGCGACAAAGCCAAAGGCGCGCGTCTTTATGTCCCTGAGTTGACGTGGATGCTCTTTCTCAACGCGCTCGACCAGAAAGAAGCGCAGGAAGAACAGCGCGCCCGCGCGCTTGGCACAGAATTTACTCCGTCCATCGCGTCGCCGTATCGCTGGCGCGATTGGGGAACTTCGCCGAAAAATCCTTCCCCGCTGTTTCAAGCCGACGGCTTTTAACCTGGCTGGAAACGCTATGAACTGACCCAACAGCCCATTGGTTCCTACCTTGCGTTCATCAATGGCGAACTATTCCCGTATCTCCGCAAATTGGGCAGTGCGCCGAACGCAAATGACCGTCAGCGCGTCATCGGGATGATTTTCAGCAACAAACCGCAAACCATCCTCGAAAGCGAAACCAACCTGCTCGACGCCATTGATAAAGTGGATGCGCTCACCCGCGCCGAGATCAGCGACCAGCATATTTTCCTTGTCTCGCAAGCCTTCGAAGGTTTACTGCCGCGCCTGGGCGAAAAGAAAAACGACGGCGGTCAATTCTTCACGCCGCGCGAGGTCATTCGCGCCATTGTGCAGGCGGTCAATCCGCAATTGGGAAGGACAGTTTACGATCCGTGCTGTGGAACGGGCGGTTTTCTCATCGAAGCCTACAAGCACATTTTTGCCCAACATCCCTCGCCGACCCAAATCGAAATGCTCAAGACGGAAACCTTCTGGGGGCGTGAATATGCCAACGAAGCCATTCCCATCACGCTGGCGAACATGGTCTTGCACGATATTGACCTGCCGCGTATCTGGCATGGAAATACTTTGACAGGCATAACAACCGAAGCAAGTCTCTTTGAAGGCGCGCCGCTTCAATTCGATTTCATCCTCACCAATCCGCCTTTCGGCAGTAAAGAAGGCAAAGACGCGCAAGCCGCGTTCGCTTACAAGACCAGCAAAGGGCAAGTTCTATTCCTGCAACACATCATTGACTCCCTCGCGGATGGCGGCACGTGCGGCATGGTCATTGACGAGGGTGTTTTGTTTCATACCAAATCCGCCGCCTATCAACAAACCAAACGAAAACTACTGAATGAATGTAATCTCTGGTGTATCGTCAGTTTGCCAGCGGGCGTATTCGTAAATGCAGGCGCGGGCGCAAAGACCGATTTGTTCTTCTTCACCAAAGGACAACCCACCAAGCGAATTTGGTATTACGACTTGTCGGATATCAAGGTCACAAAGAAAAAGCCGCTCACTTTGAAGCACTTCGATGATTTCTTTGCGCGCATGGCTCTTGACGCCGATAACCCCGAAAAAGTCAGCGAACGTAGTTGGTACGAAGAAATTGAAACCATTCAGAAGAAAAAATACGACGTGAAAGCCGTCAATCCCAATGCGCCTGACAAGTCAGATAAGCGGACGCCGCAAGAATTGATAGCCATTATCAAAGAAGCACAACAGGAAATTGATGATGGATTGAAGGCATTGAAAGAGTTGATGCAATAATACGTTGGTGGAGGCGGTGAACCTGATTGACCAGATGGAGATCAGCCAGCAAAATCAGGATGTGCAGGGCGACACTTCGACTAGGCTCAGTGCAAGCCTGTACGAGTACCTGCTGGGGTATTTGAGCATCGCGGGGCGCAATGGACAGTTCCGCACGCCGCGTCACATCATCCGCATGACATCGTCCCCGAGCACAGCGAGTGGGATGGTGCAGATGCTCGACCCCAAGCCGAAGGAACGCATCGGCGACCTTGCCGCGGGCACGGGCGGATTTTTGATCAACGCGCATCAACACATCCTGGAAAAAGCCACGTCGCCGAGCATCCTTGAACGTGACGAAGACGGCATCGCGCATCATCTGATCGGTGACCTGCTGAAGGATGACGAGCGCAAGTTCATGAAGAGCAAAAAATATCTGCGCGGTTTCGATCCCACAAGGGGACGATGCAACAACTCAGGCATGACCATGCTGCGCATCGGCTCGATGAACCTGATGCTGCATATCATCCCCTTGTGGGACGGCATTCAGGAGCCGCAGTTCTTTTACATGGACACGCTCTCCAAGGGTTATGGGGAGGTGGGCGAGTACGATGTCATTTTGATGAACCCGCCCTTCAAAGGTGCGGTGGACAAAGGCGACGTGCATCCCGACCTGCCCAGCGACACGACCAAGAGCGAGTTGCTCTTTTTGCATTTGATTTTGCGCGCGCTCGATATGGGCGGACGCGCGGCGGTGATCGTCCCCGATGGCGTGCTGCCGAAGGGAGGTCGAGCCGCGCCCATGTGGACCTGCGGCGCAAACTCATCGAAGAGAATCGGCTGGACGGCGTGGTCTCGATGCCTTCGGGCGTCTTCAAGCCTTACGCGGGCGTGAGCACGGCGGTGCTGTTCTTCACGCGCGGCGCGCAGACGAAGGACATCTGGTTCTACGATATGGCGCACGATGGTTTTTCGCTGGATGATAAGCGGACGAAAGTGGATGAGAATGACATCCCCGATATTTTGGATTGTTGGAAGAACCGCCTCGATTCGACCTTTGGGGCTGGTCGCACTAAAAGAATCAGTGACCTACGCCGAGAGTTGACTCCGCTCAAAGCCGAACGGTTGCAGTTGCAAGCCGAGATCAATCGGTTGCAATTTGAGTCTGTTCTCGAAAACCATTTAACCGCAGAGCACGCGGAGAGCGCGGAGAAAAATAAAAAAATCTCTGCGGACTCTGCGCTCTCTGCGGTTAATTCTTTAGCCGAAGCCCAAGCCAAACTTGCCTCCCTGCAATCGAAAATCGTCAATCCACAATCGGAACTCGACCGCCTGACCCACCTGTTCTGGGTGACCAAGGAGCAGGTCAAAGCGAACAAGTACGATCTCTCTGCCAGCCGCTACCGCCAGGTGGAAGCGGACGCGGCGTATCACGAGCAGCCGTCTGTGACGCTGGAACGTTTGGCGCGGTTGGAGAGTGTGATGTTGGATGAGATTGCGGAATTGAAGAAAATGATGAAGGATGAATTATGAAGGATGAAAATTATGCCCCGATCATTCCTTCGATTTCTCTCAAAACGGACTGTAAGTCGGGAGCATTAGCCGCGACGACTTCGGTTTCCCCGATATGTTTGTGGTGCGGCGCGGTGGGAAGGATCAGGAAATGGTCGGAGTCGTCGTAGCGAAAGATTGTCTTTCCGTCCGCCCCCATGTATTGATAGGTGTAACTGACAAGTTGAACGTTCGGATCGGTGGAAACCAATTCCCTGAAATGCAGGCGTGAGTTGTCTTTGAAAGTCACATCCCCGCGTAGGAAACCTTCGGTGGGCGTGCGTTTCTCAGCGTGGACATTCTGCGACTTGACGGTGCGCGAAAGCGCGAGGATGTTGTTGATATGCCGAAAATATCCCGCGATCCCGCCCCGCACTTTCATTTGACCTGCGCTTCCTTGTACGCGGCTTTTTTCTCTTCGAGCAGAGCCAGCATTTTGGTTTCGCCCTGCCAGTCGAGGAAATCGAGCGTTTCCTCCAGGTCGCCAGGCTTGAAGCGACGCAGGAACTCTTTGGTGCTCATGCCGTACTGTTTCTCGAAGGTTTCCAGGCGGGCGCGGGTCAGTTGGATGCCGTGTTCGAGGTCATCCAACTGAATCTGGATGGCGCTTTTGATAAGCGGTTTGAGCCGTTTGGCGTCTCTGGTTTGAATGGTCACTTGTTGTAACATTTCGTTCTCCTTGCCAATGAAATCACTGACTGGTGATATTATAGCAAAAAGCAGGTACACATGGATACAAGTAAACAAATGGAAGCGGACGCGGCGTATCACGAACAGCCGTCTGTGACGCTGGAACGTTTGGTGCGGTTGGAGAGTGTGATGGCAAGTGAAATTGAAGAGTTGAAGAAATTGGTGAGTGGTAAGTAGTAATTGGTAATTGGTGAAACCGTGAATTTGACGCCTATTCGAGATGTAGTGCAAAAGACTCGTCAACTTGACCCAAAGAAGTTGGGACGGGATTCTTTTGTTTATGTTGATATTTCTTCCGTCGATAAAGATACAAAGAAAATTGTTGAGCCGCAAACGCTTTTAGTTGACGCTGCTCCAAGCCGAGCAAGAAAAGAAATTAAAGCCAATGATGTTTTGGTTGCGACTGTGCGCCCAAACTTGAATGGCGTTGCAATCGTCCCGCCAGAACACGATAACCAAATTGCTTCAACAGGTTTTTGTGTTTTGCGGTCTGACACTGAACAACTTGACCCGAACTATCTTTTTTACTTTACCCAAACTGAAACCTTCGTTTCCCATTTGACAGAGTTATCCACTGGCGCAGGTTATCCTGCTGTTTCAGATGAAGATATTCTGGACACTCGAATTCCCCTGCCCCCGCTGACCGAGCAAAAGCGGATTGCGTCCCTGCTGGCGCGGGCTGACCGACTCCGTGCCCTGCGGCGGACAGCGCACGAACTCGGCGAGTCCCTGCTCCAGTCCGTGTTTTTGGAGATGTTTGGGGATGTTGAAAAGAATCCAAAACGATTGCCAGAAGCAACATTGGAACATATTGCTTCAAAAGCAAAATTCGGGATTGTTGATGGTCCGTTTGGCTCTCACTTGAAAGCCGAAGAATATACCAATTCGGGGGTTCGAGTTATTCGAGTGAACAATATCAAGCCAAACAGATTCAATTTTGATGATGTTCGTTTTGTCTCGCAAGAAAAATATGAAACGATAAAACGCAGTACAGTTCGTCCAAATGACATCATTATGGCAAAGGTTGGCAACACGATTGGAAAGACTTGTATTTTTCCAAGCGAAATTGAATACGCAGTTTTGACAGCGAATGTTTGTAAAATCACCGTTGACCCCAAACATGCAAACCCAGTTTTCATTTCTTATCAAATGAATTTTGAAGCGATTCAGGAAAGAATAAGAAATCTCTCTGGTGATACTGCAAAGCCGATGATAAACATTCCACGCCTGAAAGAATTGAAACTACTGCTTCCACCGCTGAGCCTGCAAGAAGAGTTTGCGGGCGTGGTGGCGCGGGTCGAGTCACTGCGGGGGAGGATAGCCGAGGGGGAGGCAGGCTTGCCCTGAGAGTTTCGACATCCCACAGTTTCTTGGTGCGATAGCGTTTCTTGCGCTGGTCCCATTTGCGACCTTGGAAGAAGTACTGCAAATTACCGATTTCGGAGGAGGTCCCGGCGGCGAAGACAATGCCGATGCCTCGAATATCGCTCAGATGGATGACTTCAGGATGAATGACAGTCACTCGACCATGCGTGGAGTGACTGTCATTCGTGATCTTGTTCCACCTTCAGGAAGTCTTTTTCCCCCACCAGGGCGGTTTGTAGTAAGACGCTTCAACGATCAGACCTTGCGCCAGCGCGCCCGCAAAGTCGCCTTTGGCGAGATTACTCAGCTTGGCTGGATCGGTTTCTGTGACGAAGTAATACTTGCCGGTGCTTTCATCCTTGATCAACGCCGGGGGGCTGTCCACCGGTTTGCCGTTCTCATCCACCACGCTGACGCTGCCATCCTTATTGGCGTAGACCTTCATCCCCTCCGTGGAGGGTTTGTACTCCGGCGCCTCGGTGATCAAACCCTTGGATAGGGCTTCGGCAAAATTGCCCGACTTTGCGAAGGGATCCAGCCTGGATGGGTCAGTCTCTGCGACGAAGTAGTATTTGCCGGTGGCCGGATCCAATTCCCAATGCCCAACATCCTCCCCCCATGGGTGTTTTAAATATCCCTCTTTGACGAAGTAGTATTTGCCGGTGGCCGGGTCTTGAACGATGGCCGGGGGGCTAGCCACCGGCTTGCCGTTCTCGTCCACCACCTTGGGGTTGCCGTCCTCATCGAAATAAACCTTCATCCCCTCCGTGGAAGGTTTGTACTCCGACGCTTCGGTGATCAAACCCTGGGACAACGCTTCGGCAAAATTGCCCGACTTCGAGAAGGAAGCCAGCTTGGATGGGTCAGTCTCTGTGATGAAGTAGTATTTGCCGGTGGCCGGGTCTTGAACGATGGCCGGGGGGCTAGCCACCGGCTTGCCGTTCTCGTCCACCACCTTGGGGTTGCCGTCCTCGTCGTAGTAGACCTTCATCCCCGCCGTGGAGGGTTTGTACTCCGGCGCTTCGGTGATCAAACCCTGTGACAGCGCTTCGGCAAAATTGCCCGACTTCGAGAAGGAAGCCAGCTTGGATGGGTCAGTCTCTGTGATGAAGTAGTATTTGCCGGTGGCCGGGTCCTGAACGATGGCCGGGGGGCTAGCCACCAGCTTGCCGTTCTCGTCCACCACCTTGGGGTTGCCGTCCTCATCGTAATAGACCTTCATCCCCTCCGTGGAGGGTTTGTACTCCGACGCTTCGGTGATCAAACCCTGGGACAACGCTTCGGCAAAATTGCCCGACTTCGCGAAGGAAGCCAGCTTGGATGGGTCAGTCTCTGTGACGAAGTAGTATTTGCCGGTGGCCGGGTCCTGAACGATGGCCGGGGGACTAGCCACCGGTTTGCCGGTCTCGTCCACCACCTTGGGGTTGCCGTCCTCGTCGTAGTAGACCTTCATCCCCGCCGTGGAGGGTTTGTACGCAAGAATCTCGTACTTGGCGAGCTTGCCCGGATCATCCACCGTGCCATCCTCATTGACGGGAATATCATCACCTGGATAGACGGCGTAGTACTTTCCGTTGAAATACACAATATTCGGCGGACTGTCTACCGGCTTGCCGTTTTCATCTACTACGGTGACGTTGCCGTTCTCATCCTCGTGCAGGTACCACTTCGGGATGTCGTCGGGTCTTTCCGCGTCACCCTCGCCCTCCTGCCTCGGTTCGCCCGGTTGATCCGATATTCCTTCCGCTATTGGCATAACAGCTATTGCGCCATCCAGCATCTCCCCGACAAAGAATTCGCCTTCGGGGGCGACCATCGCTTCGGCCGCCCTCCCCGGCAGCGAGGTTTCACCCATTTCAGGCACCAGTTCTGCATCGGTTTCGGCCACGCGAGGATAAGGGCTGGGGCCAGGCTCAGGCGCTTCGACAGGCTCATGGTAAGGATCGGAGCCAGACTCAGGCTGGCCTTCGAATACAGGCTCAGGGATAGGCACAGGCAATACACCGCCGCGCTCTTCCGGCGAGGGCGCAGGTTCCAAGGCCAGATCGAGCGCCTCTTCTATCCCCTCGGCCTGTTCGAATGATTGCGTCTCTTCGAGGCGGGCGCCGGGTTCGTGGGCAGCGTCTTGCAAAGCTTGCTCTTCGGCGCGCTCTGTAGATTCCACGCGCTCCAGATTTTCATCGGGTTGGGTGATTTCTTGTTCGTCCATACTTGTTCTCCTAACTCAGACAAGCTGAAAAAGACTCACCGCAAAGCACGCAAAGACTGCGAAGGTTTTGTTCGATTTTCTTTGCGTTCTTCGCGGGCTTGGCGGTTCAAAAATCCTGACGCAAAAAAGAATCTCGCCGAGAAGCTACTACGGCAAATTGATCGGAGTGGCTTCGCCGCCGTCATCTTTTCCAGAGGCTTCGGGGCCTGGCAGGTTGATGGGAGTGGCAGATTCGCCGCCCTCGCTTTCTTTGCTGCGCCGCCAGTGAGGTGGAACGTCGCCGCCATCTTCCCGGGGGGCGGCTTTGGCCTCCCCGATAATGTGATCGGGATCAGGCCCGGGATCAGGGAACGCTCCTATTCCGGCAGAGGAAGGGACATCGGAAGTAAAGGCTTCTGGGATCACACCCGGCGGCTTGGGCAGGGGAAGGGGGATGGGGGAAACACCTTCGCCGCCCCCAGCAGGTTTAGATCCATCGGCTACTTCGAATTCCAGGCCGGGGCTGATCTTGCCGGCCTCGACGGAGGCCGCCTGTGGACCGGGCAGGTTGATCGGCGTAGCCTCGTCGCCGCCTTCATCATCCTTGGGGGTTTCTCTCAACTCGGAGCCGTCCACCATGCCGGGTTTGTCGCGGTCAACAGCGCCATCATCTCCGGCAAGTTCGATGGGCGCGTTTTCCACCGCCTCGACCAAGGCAGTCTCCACCGCCTCAGCCTGCTCATAGGATTGCGTCTCCTCGACGCGGGCGCCGGGTTCGAGTGCGGTTTCTTCAATGACCTGTTCTTCCAGGCGTTCGGGTATTTCGGCGCGTTCTGAGATTTCTTCAGGTTGGAGGTTTTCTAAATCTGTCATGGCCTATACTCCTTTCACAGCATGAACATCAGCACGGTTTCTGGTTCTTTGATTTTTGTGGAGTGCAACTTTCACATTCTCACAGAACCTGATTTCTTGATGCTATTGTATACGACTCCCCACACCTTTGCTTGACGCAAGATGGTCGCTATGTGGTCGCCAGGTGGGCGGAGAAGATCGGTTTCATCCCCTTTGTACGAGACGGAAACCATACCCGCGCAGGGCTTCGATATACTCTTTATCGGGTTGCGTTTCTCGTAAACGGGCGCGCAAGCGTTTTATCAGCCCGTTGACAGAATCTTTGCTGACACCCGCGGGGTCTATTCCCGGCCAAACATAGGCGATGATGCGCTCAAAAGAGAGCGCCTTGCCTTCTTCGCGATACAAGGCCGAAAGCAGCGCGTGCTGGGAAGGGGAGAGCGGCGGCTCGACTTGTTTTCCATCCAACCAGACAGCGTCCGTTCGGGGATCAATCCATATCCCCTCCATACGCCCCAGCATTTTCCCATTGATGGTTTCGTAGGGATCTTCGAAAATCAGCGTAGCTTCCCCGCCCAGGACAATCGTATCGCCCGAATTAAGCGGCTGCGGATTATCGCCAAGCGGTTGTCCGTTGAGAAATGTGCCGTTACGGCTGCCCAAATCCTCGATGAAATATCCTTGCGGGGTGCAGGTGATTTTGGCGTGCTGGCGTGAAATCGCCAGCAAGGGAAGGGCGACCTCTGCCGATGGGTGGCGGCCGATCACGGATTCTTCGCCCTTCAAAACCCAGGTCTGGGGGTCTCCGGGTGGCAGTTTCTGCGTAAGATAAGCCTTATTCGTCATTTCACGAAAACCGTTGGGAATCCATCATGGCCTGGTTCAGGACCTGGAATTTCTGCATCTGCGCCTCAGGGAAGGGATAGCGCGATTTGGCCGTTGCTAACGCGATCAGGCAGTAGGATAGATTACCGAGGTGCGCGGCGGTGATGTGCCATCTCCCCGCAGAGAAAGTTTGCGCTAGGTGCTGCAAGGTGAAGCGCCATACAGCCTGGACGGGCTGGCGGGGATGCGTTTCGAGCAGGTTTGGCAAACTCGCGAAGTCTGGCTCACTAATCAGGGAGAAAAATCCATAACGGCAGGGAGCGACGCACAGGCGGCAGCCGCGCTTGCGATGCAGGCGATTCTCCGGTTTGGCGCGCCCTGGGAGTTGGGCAAGCGCATCCATTCGAGCTTGAAAAGCACGGCAACTCTCCGGGGACGAATCCGCGCCCAGGGCTGCACGCGCCAGCTCAGCCGCCAATCTGCTCTCCGGGTCGCGGCTGGCCTGCTGGAACGCGACGATCAACCTCGAGGCGGCCTCCACCGCCCGGGGCCAGTCTTTCCCAAAATTCTCCCGCAGAGATGACAATTCACCCACGCGCTCCGGCGGTGCGAACGAGAGCAGGTGCAGGTAGATAAGGGTGCGTTTGAGAAGTGAGTTCATGAAGTTCCTTTGGAGATGCGATAGGGGGTAGGAGATAGGAGTTAGGAGATAGGAGTTAGATGCTGAATCCTATCGCCTATCTCCCTAACTCTTAAACCGCGGTAACGACGTATACGCTACCTTGACCCAGGAGGCCATATCATCCTGGATGCCGCAGACGATGGCTTGCCCGACCTTAAGCCGGGCGATGACCTTGGCCTGGTCTTCGGTGAGCGCCAGGGCGCCAGACATCGAGTCGCGGTCATCGGCGGCCACCAGGCGATGGATGATTTTCAGGTTGGTGTTCTTGATAGCATCTGGCACCAGCTTGGAGGGCACCTGGTCAATGATAGCCATGCCTTGACCATAGGCGCGCATCTCGGCCAGGATGTCGGCGAACATCTCGCCCATCTTGGCCTGTGGGTTGGCTGAGTCGGCGCGTTGGGGCGCGGTTCGCAGCACGCGGTGGGCTTCCTCGGTGATGGCCAGGTGGCGCAATTCGCTCGATTCAGGCGAACCCAGGCTCTCGTGCTGGGCCTGACGGTACTCGTACATGAAGTTGAGCAGCAGGGCCATGGTAAAGCATTTATCGGCGTCATCGCCCAGGTACTGCAAATTAACCACCACCGGGCGGTCGAAAAGCTCGGCCCAGGGAGTGGAGAAAGCCTGATCGAACATGCGCCCCTTCCAGCCGCGCAGCAAACTGCCGATGCGCGTGCGCAGCGCGGCGGTGATATTCGCCGTGATACGTTCCTCGTAGCCCTTTTGGCGCACCAACCCGGTGATGCGATGATATAAATTCTCCAGCGTGGGCCGTCCAATATTCCCAGGAGGCAGCGTCTCTTCCAACCAGCCCTGGCTGTCGTACAGGTCTACCAAGGCCTCTTCGAGGATCACCGGCAAAATCTCGTACATCGGGAAGCTGGCGTTGAAGATGGACTTCAGCCGGTCGAGGTGGGGCATGACCTGGGTGGCCGCCCCGGGGATCTGGACGATGTCGAAGGGGTTGAGGCGCAACTGCTCCAGCTTCTGACCACCCCAATCGCCGCGCCCCGGCATGTAGACGGCAATCTGACGGTCGAACGTCCCGGCTTGGTTGTAAGCCAGGGCCAACTGCACGTATTCGTCTTTGGCCGGTTCGATGACCAGGAAATTCTTGCCCCTTTCCATCAACTCGCTGATGATCCGGCGGCAGGTGTTGGATTTGCCGCTGCCGGTGATGCCGGTGATGAAAATATGCCGCGTCAGGGAATCGAGGTCAACGTCATAGCCCAGACCGGGGATCTCCTCGCCTCCTTCGAGTAGATTGCCAAGATGAAGCGTCTTTTGCGGATTTTGGGAGAGGGGGGGATTCAGACTGAAAAAAGCAGTCGGCTGCATGGGCATACCAGGCATCTCACGCAGAGGAAGGTTGGCCAGCAACGCAAGTTCCTCGGTGTTCATGGGAGTGGTCAGGCCCTCGAAAGCGGCGCCGATGGGGTGCTGGAGGGGCGCACCCCCCCGGGGCGCGAACAGCTTCAGCGGCGGTTGATAGAAAGCATCCAGGGCTACCTGGGCCTTCCCATCCCAAACCGGAGCCAGATCGTGTACGCGCATCGGCTCGAAGGAAGTCTTCTCGCCGGAGACCAGCGCCTTGAGTTGGGCTTGACCCTGGGCAGCGGTCTCGCCATGGTCGCTGATCAGATAGACGCCTACATTCCAGCAGCCCTGGGCTTTGGCTGCCTCGAAGCGCTCTACAGTTTGGGTGAGTAATTTCTCACAGGCCTCGGCATGGCGGTTGAGATATTCGCGCCCGAAGGAGAGCGACTCATTCGTGGATGTCCCTTCGCTGAAGGCGCGCCCGGTGGTCGTGCCCACCGTCTCGGATTCGGATGATGTCGTGCCCGTGACCGTCGAGCTGGTGCTTGAAGGTAGCAACTGCCCGAACATGCCCAGCATCCCGGAGAGCAAGAACGGCCCCCCGGCGGCTACCAGCAAAGCTGAGACCGCCCCTAGGCCGACACCTTTCAGGCCCTTGGCAACGCCCGATGATTTTTCCATCTCCGTGCCCAGTACGCCCTTGCTGCGCCCGGTGCTCTCGCTCTCCGATGTGCCGGTGGTCTTCGCTGTGGATGTGCTTTCGCCCTCCGAGCGCGAGACGCTCTTGGTAGCCCCGCTTCCGGTGCTGCGGTTGAGCGTTGCTTTGGTGAAGGCGTGCACCTGCCCCGATAAGGTATGGCAGGATGAAATGATCTCCCCGACTTCGCTCTCTGCCATCGGCTCAGCCACGACCATGTAAAGATAGGGCTTGCCGCGCAAACCGCGCATGAAGCGGTCCAGACTTTGGGGGTGGTTCTGTGCCCGATCACTCTTCTTTATAGATGGGATGCCTGTAAAGGCACGGGCGTGGCGATAGGTACTCAGGGGCACATGTACATGCCGGGCCACCTGCTCGTAATCCTCGACCAGTTTGACGCGCGTCCCCGGCCAATTGGAACACAGGAATTGCCCCAGTTGATCGGCAAACAGGCGCGGTTGGGCGCCGTGCTCTCGGGCTGCCACACCGATGTAAATACGGTTGCGCAACCCATCACTGGAGATCATGAAAACAAGGGCATAACGGGGGTCGTGGCAGGCCGCCAGGGAGGTCTGGATGGCGGTGAAGTACTCGCTCATATCTTCCGTGATGGGCTTGCCGACCTGCTCCAACTCCAGAATGGCCAAATCAGGCTGATGGGGGATATCCACATCCGCCACGCGCACGTAATCGTTGGCGAAGATGGGGCCATCCAGGTAATCGCGACCGAGGGTGAACAGCAACGACTTGGAGAGGGCATCGCCCGCCTCCATGAGCATTTCAGGGGTCAGTTCTTCATGCAATTCAGACCCGGCAGGGATAATATTTGTTTCGTCAGTCATGTGTCAGGCCTCCCCAAAAAATATCCGCACAAATCCGCTCTATCCGCGTCATCAGCGTTTTATAATAAATAGTAACTATTCAGCCAAACGGAGAAATTCCCGAAAAAAGGGTGTGCGTGGGGGTGCTGCGCACCCCCACGCACACCCTTTTTTCGGGCTAATCCGTTCGATGACTGAGCAGTTACAATAAATATGCGATCGCCAAAGCGAATCTCATCGCCGATCTGCAATAGATGCGGCAGGTTGGCATCTAATCGCACACCATTGACAAATGTCCCGTTAGTGCTGCCCAGGTCGCTGACTGTCAGGGTATCGCCGTTCAGTTGGAGTTCGGCATGGTTGCGGGATACTTTCTCGCTCTCCAACCAGATGTGACTCTGGCGGGCGCGGCCCACTTTGGTCACGCCGAGGTTCAAGGGGTAGATTCTTCCCTCGGGCGAGATGAGCTGCAAACCAGCCTCGGAGGCAGATTCTGCCTCCCTGTGAAGGTCGGCATCTAACACAGGATCAGCCGCACCCGAAGGTTCGGCCATCGGCGGCGGTTCGATCACCAGGCTGGCGCCGGGTTCCAAGGGCCCCACCGATGCGCCATAGGCCAGCCCAACCCCGCGCACCACGATCTCGTCGGGATTATCCGCCAGCACGACTTTCTCCTCCCCAAAGCGCTCCCGCATATGGCGCACGATGCTGAACAACTGCGCCCCGCCGCCAACTAACGCCGCCTGGCCAATATCCTTCTCGGTCAACCCGAAGGCTTTCATCGCCTTGTCAATCAAAGCTTCGAAGGCCTGATCCAAATGACGGGCGATCTGGTCGAAGGAGCTTCGATCCAGGCTCATCAGGTGACGATAGACCTGACCATCACGCAACACCAGGGTAATCATACGCTGGGCAGTGGGGTCTCCCCCGCCTGCGCTGCTATGCAGCCTCTGCCGGCTGAGCGACTCTTTCAGGCGTTGCGCGTAGATGCGCAGGGTCATCATCGCCGAAGGATCATCCGCCAGGGCGGAAGCAGGGATTCGCAGCGCGTCGGCCAGATATTTCGACAACTCAGCATCGTACAGGCCGCCGCCAAACGGCTCGCCATACCGACCGAGGTACAGCAACTCGCCAGTGCGGGGATCAACCGTTCCAGCGACGATATCGGTCGTACTGCCGCCGACATCTACAATCAGCGTCACGCCGCCGCCCGCAGCGCCGCTCAAGAGACCCTGCTGTTTCAGACTCAGGATTGCGCCCTCTGGCTCAGGGACGAAAGCGATTTGCTGGCGAATTTTTTCGGAAAAACAAGTCAAAACCAGGGCTTTGAAATCATCCAGGATCGCCCCCCCGTGATCGGCGCCCCAATGGACCGGGTAGGCAAAGGCAAAACGGACGCGCTCATCGAATGCGCTGGCCCGCCACTTCTCCTCCCGAATCTGTTCGACCACGGCCTCGAGCAGCATACGGGTAAATTCCAAAGCCTGGGCATGGGTGTAGCGTTTCTGGTGCGGCAGCGGATTCGCCTCCAAATGCGCGCCGATGCAAGGTTTGAAATATTCGCGCACGCGCTCGCGGGCGGTCTCGTCTTCGAGCTGCCCCTGAGAGACTTCACCAATACTCTCGATCGCCGAACCTTCTGGGGTGAGGGTGAAAATGGCAGGCAGCTTCCGTTCCGAGAAGCTGGTCAACGGCGAAGGCTGAGGGTCCCCGATGATACGGATCGAGTTGCCCTCCAACCGATAACCCACCCTGTACAGGCGCCAGTTCGTCGCCCCACAATCCAAAGCGAAGAGAGTCACTTGTTTGCTACTGGTCATGGAAGCCATTTCACCTCCCATCATATTCGTCATCGAATTCCTGAATATGCGGTATTCGGCGGCGAAAATGCGGGGATCGAGGGGAGTCAGAGATCACTGATAATCGGCATTGTAGTGTAGCATTAATTATACCCACAGTTTTTCGAATCTTCCCCAATTCACCCATCGAATAGCTTGCAAATTTCGAAACATTCAGGACATGATCCGATAAATTCCTGTATAATAGCATGAGCGCCATGAAAAAACTCATGGATGAAGGGGCGGGGCAGCATGGATGCCGCCCCGAATCCTCTACTCGTAGTTTTTTTCAGTGGACTCATATCATCATCGTTCATACGGATCCTCGGGAGGCATACATGGCAAATCTAACCGGCAAAACGCTGGGCAAATACCAGATCATCGAACGCCTGGGCCGCGGCGGCATGGCCGAGGTCTACAAAGCCTATCATCCCCAACTCGAACGCTACGCCGCCGTCAAAGTGCTCCACAGCTATCTGGCTGAAGGGCAGGATTTCCTGGCGCGCTTCCAACGCGAGGCAAAAGCCATCGCCGCGCTGCGCCATCCCAATATCGTGCAGATTTACGATATTGACATCGAAGACGAACACTATTATATGGTGATGGAATTCATAGACGGCGGCACCCTCAAAGATCGCCTGATCCAGGCCGGCGGCCCTCTGTCTATCGCCGAAATGGCGCACATCTTTCGCGAGACCGCCTCAGCCCTCGATTACGCCCACCGCCAGGGCGTGCTGCACCGCGACATCAAACCCGCCAACGTGCTGCTGGATAAATCCGGGCGCGTCGTGTTGACCGATTTCGGCATCGCCCGCATCGTCAGCGAGACTCAGTTCACCGTCACCGGCACCCTGGTGGGCACCCCAGCATACATGTCCCCCGAGCAGGGCATGGGGATGCCCATCTCCACATCGAGCGACATCTATTCCCTCGGCATCATCCTCTACGAGATGGTCACCGGTAAAGTGCCATTCGACGCCGACACCCCGCTGGCTGTGATCCACAAACACATCAACGAACCCCTGCCTTCCCCTCGCGAGCTGCGAGACGACATCCCCAGGGCCTTGGAACGCGTGATTGTCAAAGCTCTATCCAAAGGACCCCAAGACCGCTATCAATCCGCTGCTGAGATGAGGGAATCTGCCGAGGCAGCCTTCGAAGATTTCACCAGGATCACCCTGTCCGAGACGATGGCCGAAGCCCCTCGGAGGGATGTTCGACCCGACCTCGAGGCTGGTCTGGCCCAACCCGAGCCGACCCTTGCCTCCAAAGCGACCGTCGCCATGCCGCCGGAAGAGGAGGACATCGCCGCCAAAGCCACCGTGGCCATGGAAGTGGAAAAAGCGCCGCCCCAGCCGCCCGCGGCAAAACCCACACCGGTCAAGAAAGCGCCACAAAAACCGAAAATCAAACCCCTGCCTATCCTCCTCGGCATCGCAGCCCTGGCCCTCATCGCAGTTCTCCTGATCTGGGGCATCCCCAGGCTGACCGGCGGAGGGGCAGATTGCGCCACACTTGATGAGTGTCATATCCTGGCCGAAGAACGAAGGCAAATGGGCGATCTCGAAGGAGCTATCTCGGCGGTTGACCTGGCAATCGGTTATGTGCCGGATAACGAGCGCCCGATCAATGCCACTCTATGGTGCCTGAAAGGAGAGCTCCACACCGATCTCGACCAGAGCGACCAGGCTATCGCCAGCTTCGAAGAGTGCATCGGCTGGACCGGGGGCAGCCCAGAGTTCGAAGATACGCGCAATTTTGCCGAAGAGCAAATCAGTCGTCTGACGGCGGGGATTCCCGGCTCATCTGGCGGCGAAGCAGATTGCGCCTCGGTCGAAGCCTGCCACGGGCTGGCAGAGGAGTTATTGGGGATTGGCGACGCCGAAGGGGCGATCAGGGCAATCGAAAAGGCTATCGGATTCGTAGCTGAAAACGAGCACCCGGCCAACGCCAAATTGTGGTGTATGAGGGGAGAAGTGGCAGCTTCGATCGAGCATCACGACGAGGCGATCAGGGACTTCGAAGAGTGCCAGGCCTGGACAGAGGGGGACCCCGATCTGGAAGAGCTGCGCGTCTTCGCAAGAGACCAAATCAATATGATCCAAAGTAAGTAGCTGTTATATTCCACACAGTCGCTCGGAGTATTCCCATAATCGGGCCGCCTCGCGCTCCCTGAGGGCGTACTCGCTGGGGGGGACAGGCTGACAATCTTTCCAATAAACCTCCTGCGATCCAGCCACCGCCGGGTCAGTAGCGATATAGACAACCGTCTCCGCGCCCTGTTCAGGCGACACCCCTTTTGCGCGCCGATTCTCCCAGATCCAGCGTACGATGCCGCGGGTATCCTTCGAGCCGATTCCGGTGTTTACCAGCCCCGGATCGATCGCATAGGCGCGCATCGAGGTCGCGGCAGCAAAACGTCGGTTGAACTCCGCTGAGAACATCACGTTGGCAAGCTTCGACTGTTTATAGGCCAGCAAGATGTTATACCTGCGTCGCATCATGGGGTCCCGCCAGTGGATGCGCTTGCGCCGGTGCGAGTTCGAACTGACCGTCAGGATGCGCGCCGCCCGGGCTGCCGCCAACAGAGGGAGCAATTCATGCGTCAATAGGAAACCCGCCAGATGGTTCACCGCAAACTGCGTTTCGTAACCGTCTTCGGTGGCCATGTACCTATTCGTGACCATGGCGGCATTGTTTATCAGCACATCAATCTTCCCTGATGCGTTCGCCCCTGCCCATTCCCGAATTTGAGCAGCGAGCGCACGAACATGCCCCTGGGCGGAGAGATCCGCAACTCGAAAGCCGATCTGCGCGTCTGGATGGGATTCTCGGATTTCCGCCTCCGCACTCAGACAGCGCGCCTCAGAACGCCCAACACCTATGACAAGGGCGCCTCTTCCCGCCAGCTCCCGAGCCGCCGCGTACCCAATCCCTGAGGTGGCCCCTGTAATCACAATGACTTTATCATCGAGCTTCGTTGATTGGTTCATTGTTGAATTCACTGAAAAAACTCCTGAACGAGGGGGCGGGGCGGCATATATGGGGGTGCGTGCTGCGCACGCACCCCCATATATGCCGCCCCGAATCCTCTACTCGCAGTTTTTGCAGTGGACTCATTGTTCTATATGCCCGGTTGGGTTTTGGGTGTCGGACTCAAGCATGACTCTATTGTACACGAATCACCACAACTCGATCATATATGCCGCCCCGAATCCTCCACCCGTAGTTTTTGCAGTGGACTCAGTTTTAGAACATGTATAATAGAGTCATGCAAGACCTCTTCGATCACGCCATGAAAGAAAAACTCAAACACGAGGCCCCGCTGGCCGCCCGGATGCGCCCACGCACGTTGGAAGAATTCGTCGGGCAGGAGCATATCGTCGGCGAGGGCAGGCTGCTGCGGAGGGCCATCGAGGCCGACCGGCTGTTCTCCTCGATCATCTTGTGGGGGCCGCCGGGCAGCGGCAAGACCACCCTGGCGATGGTCATCGCAAATCAGACCAAATCACATTTCGAGACCCTCTCGGCGGTGCTGGCGGGTAAGCCCGACCTGCGCCGGGTGATCGAGGAAGCTGTCGAGCGCAGGCGGCTCTACCAGAAGAAGACCATCCTCTTCGTGGATGAAGTCCATCGCTGGAACAAAGCCCAACAAGACGCCCTGCTGCCCCATGTCGAAAACGGCACTGTCACGCTGATCGGCGCCACCACCGAGAATCCCTACTTCGAAGTCATTGGCGCGCTGGTCTCGCGCTCGCGGGTTTTCCAGCTTCACATCCTGGAAGATCAGCATGTGCGCGCTTTGATGAAGCGCGCCCTGCATGATTCGGAGCAGGGGTATGGCAAGCGAAACATCGAGATCGCCGAAGACGCCCTGCAACACCTGATCCACGTTGCCGGGGGGGACGCCCGCAACGCCCTGAACGCCCTGGAACTGGCAGTCGAATCCACGCCCCCGGACGCGCAGGGCGTCAGCCATATCACCCTGGAAGTGGCCCAGGATTCCATCCAGCGCCGGGCGGTGCTTTACGACAAGGACGGCGACGCTCACTACGACACGATCTCGGCTTTCATCAAGTCGGTGCGCGGCTCCGACCCCGACGCGGCCCTGTACTGGCTGGCCAAGATGCTCTACGCCGGGGAAGACCCGCGCTTCATCCTGCGGCGGCTGTTGATCCTGGCGGGGGAAGATATCGGCCTGGCCGATCCGTTGGGGTTGGTCGTAACCGCTTCAGCGGTGCAGGCCTTCGAGTTCGTCGGGTTGCCGGAGGGCATCTATCCCATCGTGGAGGCCACCCTCTACCTGGCAACCGCCCCTAAATCCAACACCACCAACCACTACTTCAAGGCTTTCCAGTTGATCGAGCAGGAGGGTAAAGTCGAAATCCCCAACCACATCAAGGATGCCAATCGCGATGCGGTCGCCTTAGGGCACGGCAAGGGGTACCGCTATCCCCATGACCACCCCGATCACTTCTTACCCCAGCAATATCTGCCCCGCCAAATCCTGGGCACCTATTTCTACAAACCCTCCAACCAGGGTTACGAGGCCGAAGTCTCCGACCGGCTGGACCGCTGGCGAGAGGCCCAACGGAGAGCGCTCGGCATCACGAAAACGGAAACCCTGCCGGAGCTTTCGGAGGAGCAGGTCAGCGAGGTGAAGAGCAAGCACAAGGCGGGATGAGCGGATTGCTGTGAGCGGATATGGGGAACGGATTGAGCGGATGGTAAAATGGGTGTGGGCATACCGGAGAAGAGGATAGTTTGTGAGGAGGATTATATGAGTGATGGGTTGATAAAGACACCGTATGATGATCTGACCTATAAAATCATCGGCTGCGCGATGGCGGTTCACCAGAAGCTGGGGCCAGGTTACCGGGAAAATACTTACCAGCGTGATCTGGCAGTTCACTTCGATAATGAGTCTTTATCTTACGAGGCGCAGATGTTGCTCGAGGTGCATGATAGCCTGGATGGCGATGTTTTGATCGGATATTATATTCCCGATTTTGTCGTTGCTGATCTGGTGGTGGTAGAAATCAAAGCCCTGCAGGGTCTGAATAGCAGCCATGAGGCTCAGGTGATCGGTTATCTGGCCGTTACCAGCTGCCTGGTCGGGTTATTGATCAATTTCGGCAGGCGCAGCCTGGAATGGCGCCGAATTCTCCCACCTAAAGATGTGACCGCACACCGCTTCAGCCGTCAGTGGCTGTTTGTGCCGGATTGGTTGAGGGGTGAGGACGAGCACGATTAACGGATTGCTGTGAACGGATTTTTGGAACGGATGCTGTAAGCGGATTTGGGGAGCGGATTGAACGGATTGCGGTAAGCGGATTGGGGGAGCGGATTGAGCGGATGATGTAAGCGGATTTGGGGAGCGGATTGAACGGATGCTGTAAGCGGATTGGGGGAGCGGATTGAGCGGATTGCGGT
>VGOC01000037.1 GCA_016865865.1 Chloroflexota bacterium | reverse complement strand
TTCGTAAAAAAAACTATCGGGCGCTGACATAGCGCGGCTTCCAGCCGCGCGCTGCCCGCGCCCTGGCAGCCGGGAACCCCACCCTGCGCCAGATGTCGGCCGCCATCCTGGGCAATCCGCAGGCGCGGCGCTTCTTCGTCTACCTGCTGCTGCTCCTGGCGGCCATCCCCAGCCAGGACGTACTGCTCGAACCCTTCGCCGCCGAGGCCTTCGGCTGGGCCGTGACACAGACCACCCGCCTGATTTCGCTATGGGGCGGATTCGTTTTGATTGCCATTCTGCTTGCCGGTTTTTTGGAACGGCGCCTGCCCCGTCGGGTTGTAGCCCAGGCCGGCAATCGGGGCGCGCTGGCGGGCTTCCTGTTGATCCTGGTCGGAGGCGGATTGCGATCGACGGGGACCTTCTATGCCGGGGTGATTCTGCTCGGGGCCCGAACGGGCCTTTCGACTGTCGCCAACCTGGCTCTGATGTTCGACCTGACCCTGCCAGGGCAAGTCGGTCTGTTCATCGGGGCTTGGGGCTTCTCCAATGCCCTCTCACGCCTAACTGGCACTGTGCTGGGCGGTGCGATGCGCGACCTGGTCACGGCGGCCAGTTCAGATCCTTTGACGGGTTACCTGGTTGTATTTGCCATCGAGACGTCGATGCTGCTGACGGCGGTCCTTCTGCTCGGGCGCATCGATGTTACAGCGTTCCGCGGTGCGGCAACGCCTCATCCCGTAGAACGAATCGCCATGACAAAAGCGGTCAGCTTGTCTCCCAGCAATCCCTCCACGGTCGGGCAGGTCACCTTCGTTGCCTTTCCTGCGGTGGCCAGAAGCGGCGATTCCAGTTCGATCTCCTGCAGGCGGGGATAGGGGTTCGCTTCGAAGAGAATGTCCAGCAGGATGTGACTTTCCTTGTCCTGGATCACCGAATGGAAGAAGAACTTGTAATGCTGCTTCGGCAGGTCGCCGGTGAAGGCGGCGCCCTCGTCGAGCAGGAGCGAGACGCTATCCGGGGAATGCCCCGGCGTGGAGAGGATTTCGCCGGCGATCCCGATCTGCTCCAGCAGGGCGCGGCTTTCGGTAAATTGGATGGTTACGTTGCCATCCAGCGTGATCTCGGTGTAGCGATCCTGCGGCTTGGCCCACTGCTTCATCAGCGGAATTGCCGCGACCTGCGTCTCCATCACGAGAAGCGGCGCGCCGGACTGCTTGAAGTCCTGCGCTAGGCCGGCATGGTCAATGTGATAGTGGCTGGCGAGGGCGTAGCAGATCTCGGCCAGCGGCACGTCCATGCGCTTCAGGTTCGCCAGCATCATCCCCATCGTGCCGGGCCAGCCGATATCGAAGAGCAGCCGCGAGCGACCTGCGCTGACCACCCAATAGTTGGTGGAAAGTAACCGACGTTGACGATGGTCAGAGGCATCATTGTTGGCCCATACTGGAGTTTCGCTTTTGTAGAAAATCAAGGGGAGCGGAAGTTATTTCTACATACACTCTTCGTGCAGTGCTACCTACGGCTTATATGTGGTAGAGAAATCCAAATCATGTGCCGATCCGCTGCCCAGAGAGGCCAATGGAAGGGCTGTCACGTTTCCGGCGAGAGGATAAGCAAGGCTGCCCGGGTAGATCACGTACAGCCAGTCGAGTTCCAAATCCGCGAGAGCGGTGCGCATCGAGGGCGTCAGGCGCGGCGCGTCCACCCGCTTGCACTCCACGCCGATGCGCCGCCCTTCCTTGAGGAGCAGCAAATCCAATTCGGCCCCGCCATGGGTAGCCCAGTAATACGCCTCGTCTGGTGCGAAGGCTTTGAGCGTCTCTTCCACTGCATAACCTTCCCACGAGGCGCCGCTCTTGGGGTGGGTGTGCAGGTCCAGATCGGAGCGGATGCCGAGAAGGTAATGCAGCAGGCCGGAATCTCGAAAGTACATCTTCGGAGATTTGACCTGACGTTTCCTGAGATTGGCGTGCCAGGGTTGCAACACGCGCGCCATGAATACCCCTTCCAGCACATCGAGATAGTGACGGGCAGTGGGCTCACTGACGCCCAGCACGCGCGCCGGCTCGGCTGTCTTCCAGATTTGGCCATGGTAATGCGCCAGCATCGTCCAGAAGCGCAGTAGCGTCGCGGCCGGAATGCGCATGCCCCACTGCGGCAGGTCACGCTCCAGGAACATCTGGATGAAATTCCTGCGCCAGGCCAGGCTGTCTGTCTCGCTTGCGGCCAGGAAGGACAGGGGGAAGCCGCCGCGCAGCCAGTGCCAGGACTGCGCCTCCACACCGACCTCTGCCAGGCTGAGCCCATTGACCGGCACCACCTCCACCCTTCCTGCCAGCGACTCGGATGAGGCGCGCAGAAGGTTGGGAGAAGCGCTGCCCAGGATGAGAAAATGGGCTGGGAGCGGGTCGCGGTCGCAAAGGACGCGCAGCAGTGGGAACAGGTCTGGCCGGCGCTGGATTTCGTCAATCACCACCAGGCCGCGCAGGTCGCGCAGGGCGGTCATCGGCTCCTGCAAACGCGTCAGGCTGGTCAGGTCTTCCAGGTCGAAATAATTGAGCGAGTCGGCAGACAGGAATTGGCGGGCCAGGGTGGTTTTCCCGCACTGGCGCGGCCCTATCAACGCCACTACCCGGCTGCGGCTCAAGGCGTTGCGAATGGACTGGAGCAGGGCTTCTCTTGGGATCATGGAGGCAGTATACCATGAAAAAGAAAAAGCAATATTGTGAATTTCATGGCGTATTCCCCTCGGACCGGTTCTTCATTCTGCAATCCTGCCTGGGACGGAAAACGATGCCAGGCAGACAGCAGTTAACTCATTGCCGCTTCCACACTAGGGAACATATCGAACACTTTGTCCAGCATGGTCAATTTGAAGACGCTCTGCACCTGCGCGGTGAGGTTGGCCAGCCGCACCCAGCCCCCGCCCTCGCGGGTGGCTTTCAAAGCCGAGACGAGCGCCGCCAGCCCGGAACTGTCCATGAACGGGACACCCGCCAGATCGAAGATGAGTTCGACGCGCCCGGCGTCGGTCAGTCTTTTGATGTGTGCATTCAGTTACGGCGCGCTGACTGCATTGAGCCGCCCCTTGACAACCATCAGGGCGCGGGTTGGGGTGAGTTGTTTTTCGCTGATTTCGATTTCCATGAGGTTCCTCCAAATGCACTGCCGAGAACGCCGCAGGCGGAAAGTTCCTGGCTCATCTATCGAAAGAGTGCGCGTCTTTGCGATTGAGCGTTCTCCAGCGAGCGACATCGTACCCGAAGGGTAAGCAATCTCACTGTGCTATGAGGGGATTGCTTCGTCGGGTCTCGAGACGGACTTCGTTCGGTTAGAGAGTGTTTTGAAACTCAAATCGGCCACAGATGAACACAGATAAAAGGGATTTCGGCGGTAAAAAGACGGCTGTTCATCAAAAGAATCAGTGTTCATCTGTGTTTATCTGTGGTTTCTGACGACTTTTAAAACAGTCTCTTAGGGCTGCGGGGAGAATTCCGGCGGACGCGGGGTCCAGTTGGCGGGCGGCCTATAGACCGCAGCCCGCACGATAACTGAAAGCATGAGGATATTGTATATGCCCCAGAACACGTTGACCAGCAGCCCTTCCCACTGCAAGTTCCAGCCGAGCGCGAAGGCCGCCAGGCCGTAGACCACCGCCAGCCCGGTCAGCCAGATGGCCAATACCTGCGGCCAGACGAGAGGCAGGAAGTTGCCGCTCTGCCTCTGCTTGGGCGTGACAACGAAGCGCAACTTCGCGCCGGTAAAGACGCTGACCACCGCCTGGATCCAAAGCGGGAAGAGCGCCAGGCTATATTGCTCGCCGCGCCGCACGTCAATCCCCCAGGCCACGTAGCGGAACATCAGTTTGTTGAGCAGCAGGAAGGGCAGCAGCCGCCAGAGGAACTCCGCCGACCAGGCCGCCACCGGCGGAATGCCGCTGAACAGGTAGATAATGGGCGAAAGGATGAACACCAGGCTGAAGAAGCCGCTGAAATATGAGTACATGGTGGTGAAGTATTGCAAGCGCTGCGGCAGTGAGAGACCCTTCTTGAAGAGCGGATTCTCGCGCAGCAGCACCTGGATCGTCCCCTGCGCCCAGCGCAGGCGTTGGCTGAGCGCCGAGCCGAGATCCTCCGGCGCCAACCCGTAGGCCAGGATCTCAGGATGGAACAGGCTCTTCCAGCCCATGGCGTGCAGGCGCATGGCGGTAGCCATATCCTCGGTGATGCTGATGGTGGCTAGGGGTAGGATGGGCTGGGCTTCGTCAGCGCGCGTCAGGCTCAGGTCAGAGAGGGCCTGCTCTGGAAGGCCGAGCGCCTCCAGGTCTGTGCCGATCTTCTGCGAGAGCTCGGGCATGTTTTCGAGGATGTGCTGCCGCGCCAGGGCGGCCCTGGCGTCGCCGCTTGCGCCTAGTTCACCGAGGGCTGCTGAGATGGCAGATATGTCTTCATGGGTGACTGCTTTCTGCACAGCACTGACCGAACCGCGCACGATGTTGCTGACGGCTTCGAGCGACTGGCCTCCCTTAAATTACAGGATTCCGCAACCCATTGTGAGCGCAATCGAACCATCCGCAAGCTGATCGCGCCTCTGTCGAAATTTTGTCGCGTACCCGTCTGCGGGTACGCTGCCCCGAAGACGGGGCTGGGGATCAGGGGGGGGTGCAGCGCCCCGCGGACGGGGCTTCGATCAGGGGGGAACGGGACTTGGATCGAAATCCGCAATCTCCAATCTCAAATCTGCAATCTGCAATCTCAAATCTGCAATCGTAAGAACGCCTCCACCACGCGCGGATCGAAGTGCGTTCCGGCCTCGGAACGGATATGCTCCAGCGCCTTTTCCTTCGCCCAGGCTTTACGGTAGGGCCGGTCGGAGGTCAGGGCGTCGTAGACATCCACCACCGCGAAGATGCGCGCCGGCAGGGGGATCTGCTCGCCTTTCAGGCCAGCCGGGTAGCCGGAGCCATCCCATTTTTCGTGATGTCCGTAGGGGATATCCAGCGCCGGGCGCAGATAGGCGATGGGCGCGAGCATGTCGAAGGCGAACTGGGGATGCATGCGCATGACGACCCATTCCTCGTCGGACAGTTTGCCCGGTTTGAGCAGGATGGCATCCGGCACGCCCATCTTGCCGATGTCGTGCAGCAGCGCGCCGCGGCGCACATGGACCAACTTCTCCTCGCTCATGCCCAGGGCGCGGGCGATGTTCAGCGTCATCTCAGTCACGCGCTGCGAGTGACCTTCGGTCTCCCTGTCGCGCAGGTCGAGGGCGCGCGACCAGCCTTCGATCGTGGCGTCGTAGGCCATGATCAGATCGGTGTTGGCGCGCTGCAAGCCCTCGAACAGGTTGGCGTTATCCACGGCAATCGCCATCTGTCCGGCGAGGGTTTCGAAGAAATCCAGCCACTCCTGATCCAGGGAACGGTGGGCGCGCTGATAGACCTCCAGCACGCCTTTGACCTGTCCCTTGGCGACGAGCGGGGCGACGTGGTAGCAGACGAAGCCCTCCCCAACCAACAGGTCAGCGCACATGAACTCATTGATCGCCTTGTCCAGGTCATGCACGCTGACCAGCTGCCGCTCCAGCGCGGCGCGCCCGGCGTGACCCTGGCCCAGGCGCAGGCGTGAGCGCTGGATGTTATCGGAGCGGAAACCACGCCCGGCGGCGTATTCCAGCATTTGGGTATAAGGATCGAGCAGCAGCACCGCCGCGGCGTCCACGGCCAGTTGTTTCATCGCCTGTTCGAGGGTGATGTTCAGCGTCAGGCGCAGGTCGAGGCTGCTGGCGATGGCCTGGTCAATGGCGCGCAGACCTTCGATATTCCGCAACCGGCGGCGGGTTTCCTCGAGCAGCATGGCGCGGTGGAGCGCGCCGGCGGCCTGATCGGCTATGCTACGCGCCAGGCGCATCTTCTCCTCCGTGAAAGGCTCGCGGACGCCGTTGCGCACTTCTCCCAACATCAGGAGCCCCAACGAGAGATCATGTGCACGGAGCGGAACTACGCACAGAGTTTGGGCAATGCCAAGAAAAAAGGGCGTGCAATCTGCTGCTTCCAGGCTTTCGCTGTGGAGAAGCCGCGGCGCGTTCTCATCCATGATTTGCTGGCAAACAAGATGATTGGCGAGCGGCTCGCGCTGCCCCGCTTGCAGATCCTGGTCGAGCACGCGGACGGGGAAGACCACCCGCGCAACCAGATCATGATCCTCCAGGAGCAGGACGCGGGCAAAGGTGACATGGGTGATCTCGACGGCGCGGCGCGCCACCGCCTCCAGTGTGGCATCGAAATCCTCCA
This sequence comes from Chloroflexota bacterium, assembly GCA_016865865.1. Taxonomy (GTDB): domain Bacteria; phylum Chloroflexota; class Anaerolineae; order Anaerolineales; family UBA11858; genus NIOZ-UU35. Next base: position 23,830 of record VGOC01000037.1, on the reverse strand, counting down.
TCTCCGTTATCGAACGCTAGAGGTCGTAGAGCGCGCCCAGGGTTTCCAATTGCTTCTCGATCTGCTGTTCCGCGCCCTTGCGGTCGGTGATGTCACGCGCCGCCCAGATGACGGAATTAGCCGATAGCGGCGAGACATTCGCTGCAAACCAGACATTCTTTCCACCGATGCGCAAACTATACTCCACGCTGGTCAATTGGCCTGTATCCAGCGACCATCGGCGTCGAAAACGATGATCGCATCGGTCATGGCCGCAAAGATGGCGCGCAATTTGGATTCCGACTCACGCAGCGCTTCTTCTGCCTGCGTGCGTTCGGTGACGTCGCGGGCGTTGATCACGATGCCGCCCACGGCCTGGTTCTCCAGCAGGTTGTTGCCGATCACCTCCATTATTCTGTACGAGCCATCCTTGTGGCGGACGCGAAATTCGGCTGGGCTATCCGCCAGGCCGGGGGTTTGCAGACGAATAGCAACCGCCTCCAGCGCGGCGGAAAGGTCATCGGGGTGGACGAAATCGGCGATGCTCTTGCCAACCAACTCATCCTGCCGATAGCCGAGGATTCGTTCCACCGATGGGCTGATGTACCTGCCCACGCCATCCTGGTTCAACACGATGACCAGGTCGGTGGCGTTCTCGATCAGGGCGCGGAAGCGTTCCTCACTTTCGAGTTGAGCTTGCTCTGCCTGCTTGCGCCCGGTGATATCTTGAGAAAGGATGAAAATCCCCTCCGGGACGGGCTGGATGCTCAGTTCGAACCAACCTCTTGTCCCATCGGGAAAGTCGAAAGGTCAAATGGAAGGTCGGGTTCTTGTTTATCGGGAGAGGGAGGAATCCCCTGATGAATTAGGGGAAAAAACCTCTACGTTTAACTTGTTTTAATCTCTAGAATACAGCTATGGCATCCTGCTCTACGCAGTTCGTCGAGGATGTTCCAAACTTGAAGGACGCTATGGCTTCGAATCACTCGAACAAGGAGAACGACATGAACCGAAAAACTATTTTGCTATCGGTAGGCATTATTTTGATCATGCTTACCCTGGCCTCCTGCGCAGGTCAGGCTGGCCCTGCCGGCCCTCAAGGCGAACCGGGACTGCAAGGTCCCGCCGGACCAGCCGGCGAGGTAGGACCGCAAGGCCCTGCCGGGCTGGCAGGCGAGCCGAAAGCCGCGGAATACGCTGGCGCGGCCGCCTGCGCGGAATGCCACAAGACAATCTATGACTCTTTCATGATGTCTGGCCATCCCTGGAAACTGAACAAGGTTGTAGACGGAAAACAACCCGCCTATCCGTTCGCAGAGAATAACGGTGAATTGCCGCTGCCCGAGGGCTATACCTGGGAAGATATTTCCTATGTCATCGGCGGTTACAAGTGGAAAGCCCGCTTCATGGACCAAAACGGCTTCATCATCACCTCGCCCAAGGGGGAAGCGCCAGATGCAGAAAAGCACAAGGAATATGAGAACCAGTGGAACTACGCCAATGAATACGTTGGCAAGGAGGCCGGCTGGGTGCTCTACAACTCCGGCAAGACCACCACGGATCAGCCCGGCCTGGTATATGACTGCGGGCGTTGCCACACCACCGGTTACTCCTCCTGGCCCGCCGACGCGCACCAGGACGATATGCCCGGCATCAAAGGCACCTGGGCTGAAGCCGGCATCCAATGCGAAGCCTGCCATGGCCCGGCCAGCCTTCATGTAGAGAATCCACAAGGGTACGGCCTGGAGGTCGAACGTTCCTCTGCGCTGTGCGGTGAATGCCACGACCGCAGCGCGAAGGAATTCGTAGACGCCAAAGGCGGCTTCATCGAACACCACGAGCAGTACGAGGAGCTATTCCAGTCCAAGCACATCACCCTCGACTGCGTAATCTGTCACGACCCGCATGTCGGTGTGGAGCAATTGCGCCAGGCCGGCAAACCCACCACGCGCACAACTTGCGAAGGATGTCACTACAAGGAAGCCCAAAATCGCAAGAGCATGGCTAATGTAGCCTGTGTGGACTGCCATATGCCCTATGTCGGCAAGAGCGCCTGGGGCAACGCCGATACCTTCCGCGGCGACGTCCGCACTCACCTGATGGCGATAGACGTCGCCACCTTCGACCAGTTCTACACGGTCAAGGAAGGCGACGCCGAGAAATCCTATTCGCTTTCACAACTTGGCTTGAACTTTGCGTGCAAATCCTGCCATGGCCCGTCGGGCGTCATACCGTTGGATGACGCTGCGATCCAAGAAGAGGCGACTGGGTTCCATACCGCCCCAACCCCTTAACGAAACCCACATCTGACCAGCCAAAGGCGTCCAGATTCGAAGAACAAGCCCCGGGACGATCGTTCCGGGGCCTGTTTTTATTCTTTATGGCCGAATCGCTCGAACAGGTGATGTTCATAAGCGTAGGCGGCCAATTCGATGCGATTCTTCAACCCCAGCTTACCGAACATATTGCCCACGTAATTCCCCACCGTCTTTTCGCTCAAATTCAGGCTTCGCCCGATCTCGGCGTTGGTTTTTCCACGCGCCAGGTGGATCAACACGTCCATCTCGCGGTCGGTGAGATCGCTAAACGCGTCCTCCTCGGCTTTGCGCTCAGCCTGGCGGACGCGCGTCAGCAGGCGCGCTGTCGTGGACGGGTCGAGGACCGCTTCGCCCCGCGCCGCAGCCCGGATCGCTCGAATCAGCTCCTCGTTCCCGACCTGTTTGAGAACATAACCAACCACCCCGGCGCGGATGGCGCGCACAACCAATTCATCGTCGGCAAAGGAAGTCAACATGACTACTCTGCTGTTCGGGTACTTTGAGCATATCTGACGTGCAGCTTCGATGCCGCCCTCGCCCGGCAGGCGGATATCCATCAGCACCACTTCAGGTTGGAGTTTTTCTACAGCTTTCACCGCCTCGCCTGCGTCGTTGGCCTCGCCCACCACTTCCATATCAGGCTGGTCGTTGAGCAGGGTCATCAATCCAAGACGGACGATGGCATGATCGTCCACGAGCAGGATGCGCGTCTTGGACATGGCTAATCCACCCAGGGAATCACGAGCGTGACAACGGCGCCTTTGTCACGGGCGAATTCAATCGTCCCATTCAGGAGGCGGGCGCGGTCGCGCATGTTGCGCAGGCCATAGCCCAAGCGCGCATCCGGCGAGATACCTGCTCCGTTGTCGTGGATGGCGATCCGTAATCGGCCGTTTTCCTCCGCAGCGCGGATGGAAACGTGCTGCGCGTGCGCGTGACGGACGGCGTTCGAGAGCGCCTCGTTGACGATGGCTGTCACATGGCTCGACCGTATCGGGGAGAGCGCATTGTTTTCCTCGAATTCGACTTCGAGCGAAATATTCACCATCGAATTATAGTTCGGATCATCCGCCAGTTGTTGCAAGAGCGCGGCGAGCGGCTCGGAGGGCGTCTGGGCGGGGACATGCAATTCGGCCAGGTTCCGCCTCAAATCCACGATGGAATCGTTGAGGACGACGACAGCGCGTTTGAGGCGTCTGTCCATTTCTGTTCCGGGTTCAGCCAGTTTGGAAACGGACTCCACCAGCAATCCTGCCGTGTAGACCTTCTGGATCGCGCCATCATGTAGTTCGCGCGCCAACCGTTCGTGATCAGCGATGAGGATCTGTTGTTGTTCCAGTTCCTCGATGCAGCGATGGGTTTCTACCTCGAAGACCTCCAAGGCGCTTATCAGCGTGACCGCGATGACGGCAGCGATCAAAGAACGGAAGACCCACGGCGGCGCGCCGACAGCCTGCGTGAAGGTCGCCGTATTGAGCAAGTTGCCGGGAAAAAATGCAACGGGCGGTGGGATCAAACCGGCGAGCAGGGAGTAGACGCCCAGGGCGAATCCCGCAACGCGAAAGGTTCGCACGATTTTCAGGACGTTCAACGGCTGGATACGCTCCAGGGTATGGACGCGTAGACCATACGCAGCGAGCAGCCCACCTGGAAAGCAAATGAAGTAACGCGCCAGCGCGTTGGCAGTATGCCGCCACAAATGTTCATCGGACATGAACGGGAACAGCGCGCCAAAACTGACAACCAACCATGCGATGAACAAAGCCGGCGACGCCCATCGGAATCGAGACCCGCCCCCGCGCGGACGGACGATAACCATCCCGAACTCGAACAGGCAAACGAACGATATCGCCAGCAGGACGAGGTGAAGGATGGAAAGCAGGCGTAAGATAGATTGGTCGAGATATTTCGCCTGGAGGGGGATGAACAAGTCGCCCCACTCGTGGAATCCGTGCGTGATGCCGAACGCTGCCAGCCAGCGCAAGCTGCGCGCCAGTTCCAGCCGCGAGGCCTGCCGCGTTTGCAGAACGATGGAAAATCCCAACACGAAGAAGACCAGCCCGTAGAGGAACAGGATCACTTCGTGGTTGATCTCAAAGAATTCGGAGATGCTGACCATATCGAGCGATATTGTAGCACCGATGGTTCGAGTTTTCGAGAATACTTCGGTCTCTGTGTTTCTTGATATAATCAGTACTTCACGAAAATAGGATCAAAGACCCGTTGCTTCGGCTCACTCAGCACAGGCCTCGGGTCGCCCGGAGACGGGCTTTCGATCTTTTTCGTGATCTACCGATAATCTCCCCCAACCCGGAGGATCATTCCCCATGTCTACTCCCCCAACAAAAAACGAACTTCTCGAAACCATCAACCGATCCTGGGTTGAACTCGACGAAATCATCGCCGGTCTGAGCGAAGAGCAATTACAACAACCCGGCGCCATGGATAATGATTGGAGTTTCAAAGACATCATGGCTCACATCACCGCCTGGGAGTTGTTGGCGATGGATCGCATCCGCGCCGCCCAGACGGGTGAGCCGCTGAAACATCCTGCCATCGAAAGCGACGATTTCGCGAACGCCCTCAATGCAGAAATCTACAAACAGAACAAGGACACACCCCTGGCAGAAGTCGCCGAAGATTTCCACGAGACCCATGCCCGATTCATCGCCCAGATCGAGGCGTTGGATGAGGGCGTCCTCGCCGAAAAGCTGCCCTTCGATTGGGCCGGGAACTTAACCTTCCAGGTTTTGATCTCTGCGAACACCCACTGGCACTACGCCGAACACCTGGAAGCCGTCGAGAAACAACTCGAAAAACAACAATCGTCATGACAAAAAACACCTTCGACAAATGGGTGAACGGCCTGGCGCGCACCCGCAAGACGGCCTTCGGGCGCATCGCCAACCTCCTGGGCGCAAGCCAGATCACCGCCGGCGCCTGGGATGATCTCGAGGCCCTGTTCATCCAGGCGGATATGGGGTTGGAGACGACGGAGGAAATCATCTCGGCTTTGAAAGCGCGCGTGCACGATGAAGGCCTGACCCAGGCAGGCGAGCTGATCGCGGCCATCAAAACCGAAATGTCGGCGCGCCTGGCCCCGCCGCCCGGGCTGGCCTTCACGGATCGGCCTAGCGTGATCTTGATCGTCGGCGTCAACGGTTCGGGCAAGACGACCAATATGGCCAAGCTCGGGGCGCGCTTCCAAAGAGCCGGCCAATCGGTCATCTTCGGGGCGGCGGATACATTCCGCGCGGCGGCGATCGAGCAGCTCCAGATATGGGGGGAATGCCTGAGGATCAGCGTGATCGCCGGACAGCCCGATGGCGATCCTGGCGCGGTGGCCTATGATACCGTCCAGGCCGCCATCGCCCGCAAGATGGATATCGCGATGATTGATACGGCGGGCAGGCTGCACACACGCTTCAATTTGATGGAGGAGCTCAAGAAAGTCCACCGGGTGGTGGGCAAGGCCCTGCCGGGCGCGCCCCACGCCGTCTGGCTGGTGATGGACGCCACCACCGGGCAAAACGCCCTGCAGCAAGCGCGGGCCTTCAAGGAGGCCGTCCAGGTGAGCGGGGTGATCCTGGCGAAATTGGATTCATCGGCGCGCGGCGGCATGGCCTTCGCCATCCAGGGCGAACTCGGCCTGCCGATCTTGTTCGCCGGGCTGGGCGAAGGCGCCGAGGATTTGGAACCCTTCGACCCGGAGGCCTTCATCGAGGGCATCCTGGCTGATTTTTGAAAAAGTTCGCGATGATGAATATCCGGTTGAAACGCTACAAGAAGGATTTCGAGCATTCCTATACGTTTGGGGTCTTCCCAACGTTGGAGCTGCTCGATCATCAGGTCGAGCATGCCCTGGGGGTGTTGGCGCATCCCAAGGGGTTGGAAAATCAGGGGATCGCTCGAATTCGAGAGATCTGCCAGGGGGTCGGCATCCCACTCGAAATCCAGGATCGGACATTCCCTCGCCTGGGAGCGCGGGAAAACGATTATGCAGTGGGAGTCTTTCGCAAATACGAATCCCAACTCGACCCCCGGTCTAATCATGTCGTCCTGGTCAACCCCAGCAGTCTGGGCAACCTGGGGACGATCATGCGCACGATGCTGGGATTCGGCTTTGACGACCTGGCCCTCGTCACCCCGGCGGCTGACCACTTCGACCCTGGCGTGATCCGCGCTTCGATGGGGGCGATCTTCAAAATGAGGGCGGTGGCTTTCCCAGATTTCGAGGCCTACCGGCGAGACTACCCACGCACGTATTACCCGCTGATGACCAGCGGGGAGCATCTCATCCACCAGGTCGTCTACCGCGCCCCATACAGCCTGATCTTCGGCAACGAGGGCAGCGGCCTGGGGGAGGAATTCCGCGCCATAGGGCAAAGCGTCAGCATCCCCCAAACCAAGGTTATCGATTCTTTCAATCTGGCTATTGCTGTGGGAATTACGCTATACCAGGCAACGCTGGCAAAGAAAGCCTGATCTGAATATAATTGAGCGAGATTAACTGCTCAGACCCCACCCCAACCCTCCCCGACATCGGGGAGGGAGCAACCTCCCCCCGTGGCGGGGGGACTGATGGGAGTGGGAGGCTCGAGCGATTACATATACGAGGAATTTTTATGGAAGACTTGATTGCACGCCTGCGCGCGAGCGAGGCAAAAATCCAAAACTTACTGGTGCGTCTTTGACATCGCCGGCAAAGAAGATCAACGCAAAGAACTGCAAGAAGAATCCGAAGCCCCGGGTTTTTGGGAGAATCCCCAACACGCCCAAAAAGTGATGAGAGGCCTCTCCCAGTTGAGCGAGAGCATCGAGAGCTGGCAGAAAATCCAGGTCCGCCTCGACGATGCGCTGGAGCTGGCTGCCTTGAGCGACGACGCGCTGATTGATGAATTGAGCGCCGAGACCGAAGCCATCGAAGGAGAGATCGAGCAGCGGGAATTTCGCGCCATGTTCTCGGGCGAATTCGACAGAGGGGATGCTATTCTGGCCATCCACGCCGGAGCAGGCGGCACCGATTCCCAGGATTGGGCCGAGATGCTGCAACGCATGTACCTGCGTTGGATGGAGAAACACGATTACGAGACCGAGGTCATAGACCTGACGCCGGGCGAAGAAGCGGGCATCAAGAGCGTGACCATTACCGTGGGGGGGCGTTACGCGTATGGGTATCTGCGCGCTGAAAAGGGCGTGCACCGCCTGGTGCGCCTCTCCCCCTTCGACGCCAACAACCGGCGGCACACTTCCTTTGCCATGGTGGAGGTGCTGCCGCAGGTGGATGGGGATTTCGAAATCGAGATCAATACCAACGATCTGCGCATTGACGTCTTCAAATCTGCGGGGGCGGGCGGTCAAAACGTACAGAAGAACGCCACCGCGGTGCGCATCACTCATCTCCCGACCGGCATCGTGGCTACCTGTCAGAACGAGCGCTCACAGACGCAGAACCGCGAGCTGGCGATGAAGGTACTCAAAGCCCGCCTGTTGGAAATCAAGGAACGCGAGCGCGCCGAGAAGATCGAGGAACTGCGCGGCGAATACACCAAGGCCGAGTGGGGTAGCCAGATCCGTTCGTATGTGCTGCATCCGTACAAAATGGTCAAGGATCATCGCACCGACCACGAGGTTGGCAACGCCGAAGGCGTGCTGGATGGCGATCTTGACAGCTTCATCGAGGCGTATCTGCGCGCCAACCTGGGCGGGGAAAATTCCTCTTGACATACCTCCGCCCTAGCGTATAATCCTGCCGTTATTCCAGGTAATCAGTAACTGCCTAGCGAAGCTTCGCCTTGCTCTGCACGCCTGCGGCGAAACCGACGAGACACTGATTTTCTGTACACGGATACTTCGGCTTCGCTCAGTACAAGTGTCACGGAGAAACACGGATGAAAAAATTTAAAATCCGTACAATCCGTGTTGATCCGTGTACAGAATCTTGGTATCATCTCAATAATAAGGGGGATGGGGGGTGTGCGGGCGGCGAAGCCGCCCGCACACCCCCCATCTTCCCCCAAGTTATCGAGAAGATACGAATCTTGTTCTCTGCGGTGAGCAGTTACGGTAATCATTTGAAATGCAGGAGTAAGATTATGGCTCTCCCAAAACGAAAAACTGCCAAGTCGCGACGTGACCGCCGCCGCTCCCATGATGCGCTCAAGCCCAAAAATCTGGTGCAGTGCAGCAATTGCGGCGAAATGCGGCTGCCTCACCGCGTATGCCCCGAATGTGGGCATTATAAGGGACGCGAAGTAGTCGAAATAAAAGAAGAGTAGAATCGGTAGATCACAAAAAAGATCAGAAGCCCGTCCCTGGGCGACCCGAGGCCTGTGCTGAGTGAGCCGAAGCAACGGGTCTTCGATCCTGTTTTCGTGAAGTACTGAGAATTCTAAGAGATTCCAATGAGCCGTGACTTTCGCGGCTCATTGGCGTTAATATAGGTGAACCTTTTACGCCGGGCTGTTGCCCGGTTTTTTTATTGGGAATGGCCTATATTTTTAGGAGGCTTTTGATGAAATCTTCTCGAACCGCTTTTCTTTTCCCCGGCCAGGGTTCTCAAGAAGTTGGGATGGGGCAGACCCTGGCCCAGGAATATATGGCCGCCAGAGAGGTATACGGTGAGGCCGATGATTGCCTGGGCTTCGCAATTTCACGACTCTCTTGGGAGGGGCCTGAAGAGGAACTCAACGACACCGTCAATACACAACCCGCCCTGCTGGTCCATTCGGCGGCTGCGCTACGCGTGTTGCAGACGAAGCTGTTCGGGTTCGCGCCAGCTTTCGTCGCCGGGCACTCGATGGGGGAATTCAGCGCCCTGGTCGCTGCTGAGGCGTTGTCGTTCCGGGATGCGCTGGCTCTGGTAAGGCGGCGCGGCGAGTTGATGAAAGCCGCCGGCGTGTCGTCGCCGGGCGGCATGGCGGCCATCCTGGGCTTGGACATCCCCACCCTGGAGGAAATCTGTTCCCAGGCCAGCGCAAGGGATCAGGTGGCGCAGGTCGCCAACGACAATTGTCCAGGCCAGGTGGTGATCTCCGGGGAAAGGACCGCTCTGGCGCGCGCCATGGCCGCCGCGGAGCGAGCGGGGGCGAAGAAAGTCGTCCCTCTGGCGGTCAGCATCGCCGCTCATTCTCCCCTGATGACTCAAGCTCAAGAGGACTTCAACCAGGCCGTTACGAAAGCGCCGATCGCTGCGCCGAAAATCCCCCTCATCGGAAATGTCGGCGCCAGGCCGCTGACCACCCCCGAAGAAATCCGCCTCGATTTGCAGGCGCAACTCACCCGTCGCGTGCGATGGACGGAGACGATCCAATTCTTGCTGGCCCAGGGGGTGGACACGTTCATCGAGATCGGCAGCGGCGATGTGCTTACGGGGCTGGTGAAGCGTATCGAACGCCAGACAACGCGACTATCGCTGGGAACGCCTGTTGATTTCGCGAAAATAATGGGATCGGAAGAATAAAGCGCAAGGGAGCAAGGGAGAAGCGGTATAATAGACCAGTCAAGGAGAAACAATGTCTGTATTTTCAAATCAAGCATTCGAGGGTCGCGTGGCAATCGTCACAGGCGGATCGCGGGGGATCGGGAAGGCGATCGCCACGCTGTTCGCCCAATTGGGCGCAGATATCGCCATCGCAGATCGCTGTTCCGAGACCTCCCAGGCGACCGTCAAGGAGATCGCCGATGCGACCGGTCGAAGAGCCATTTGTTCGATGACCGATGTTGCGGACTTCGAGCAAGCGCAAAAGATGGTCGAACATGTCCTGGACGAATTCGGCAAAGTTGACATTATTGTCAACAACGCAGGCATCACGCGCGACGACCTGATCATCCGCATGCCCGAAGAGGACTGGGATGATGTCATCAACGTGAACCTTAAAGGGGCCTGGAATTGTTCGAAGGCCGTCATCCGCTCGATGATGAAGAACCGCTATGGCCGCATCGTCAATATTTCCTCCGTGTCTGGTCAGGCCGGGCAAGCCGGGCAGACGAATTACTCCGCCTCCAAGGCTGGCCTGATCGGCCTCACGAAGGCGCTGGCGCGAGAGGTTGCCTCGCGCGGGGTCACCGTCAACGCGGTTGCGCCTGGTTTCATCCCCACGGCCCTGACCGAAAACCTCCCAAAGGAGCTGGTTGACCACATGTTGGGAATCACGCCCATGGGCCGAATGGGCGCGCCGGAAGAGATCGCCTTTGCCGTTGCTTTCCTGGCTTCCGAGGGCGCATCCTATATTACAGGCCAGGTCCTGGGGGTAGATGGCGGTATGGTGATGATGTGATATCACAACCTATCAGCCAGACAAATAACTCAAATCCGTGGTAACTGCTCAGCCATCGAACGGATTAGCCCGAAAAAAGGGTGTGCGAAGGGGGCTACGCCCCCTTCGCACACCCTTTTTTCGGGAACTTCCCCGTATGGCTAAGTAGTTACAATCCGTGTAAAATAGGATGAATCGACCGACAAAATAACAACACCGCGAAGATGCAGAGTACGCGGAGAGAAAAATCGAGATTCGAGAAAGAACGAATATGATGACCATGACAACTCGCCCACCCGGCAAAACCACTGTTGCGACGAACGTATTACTGACCATCGCGCGCCTGACCACGCTGCAAATCGAAGGGGTCAGCCGAATGTATCCCTCTCCCGGCGGGGTAAATCGCATCTTCCATAAGGGCGATTATAGAGAAGGTGTGCGGATCAAAATCGAAGATGATCGCATCTATGCGGACCTTCATGTCGTCCTGGAAAACGATGTCAATATTCGAGATGTCAGCCGGAAGATACAAACCGAAGTCAGGCGCGCCTTTTCGGATATGGTTGGCATGGAAGTGGGACGGATCAACGTACATATCGAAAATATTGATTATCCATCCGAACAGATTACATCTCATGAGGAGTCGGATATCGAATGAAACCCCGCACCAGGGCGCGAGGCGCAGCGCTGCAGGTCCTATATGAAATAGACCTGGTTGACCATCCCCTTGGTACGGTGTTAAAGCATCGTCTCGATGACGTCGAATTAGAAGCTCGTTTGGAAGAATTCGTATCCCAACTGGTTCGAGGTGTCTGGCCAATGAGAAGTCAATTAGACCAATTCATCGCCGAACACGCGCCGGAATGGCCCCTGGATCAAGTCGCCATCATTGATCGCAACATTCTGCGAATCGCGCTCTGGGAATTTGCTGTCAATGGCGAGACCCCTGTCAAAGTTGCCATCAATGAAGCTGTGGAACTGGCGAAAATGTACGGATCGGAAAGCAGCCCTCGATTTGTCAACGGCGTCTTAGGCGGTCTGGCGGCGCGCCAAAACGAACTGCGCCAGGCGTTCATGGAACTCTCATCATCCGGCGCGAGTGAAACTTGAAAAATGGATTTTCTTGGAATCGGACCTTTAGAACTCATCTTTATCCTCCTGATCGCCCTGATCGTCTTTGGCCCGAAGGATATTGCCAGAGCTGGTCGGACCGTCGGGCGTTTCATGCGTAAGGTGGTCACATCCGAGGGGTGGAAATCTTTTCAACGGGCCTCCAAAGATATGCGCAACCTGCCCAATACCCTGATGCGAGAGGCCGGTTTAGAAGAGGAAGAACTGAAACGGATGACCGGCATGGCCGACCTCGAAAAAACTACCAGCGGCATCGAGGACCCATTCTCCCCGTGGACGACGCCCCCCTCGAAAAACGCCTCTCACCCCAAAATTCCAGAAAGAGCAACCCCCTGGGAAAGCAAATCCCTCCTCGAGGTCGACTCCGAAGAACCCCCATCTCCCCTCTCCATCACCAGCGACGATTAGGTCATTCATGCGCAACTTCTTCCGCATCCTCTGGCGTGTCATCTCTGCCCCTTTCCGTCTCATCTTGTGGATCTTCGGGCGGATTTTCACCTGGATATCCAATGTCTCACAGGATGTCAAGAAGCTCTTCACCGCCGAACCCGAGGATAAACCGATCACGGATACCATCGCTGCTGCATTGAACGAACCGAAAGAATTCTGGGGGGCTTTGGTAGAACATCTCGACGCCTTACGGAAACATCTTTTTCGAGCGCTGATCGTTATCATCCTGACGACGTCTGCATCGGCGTTTTTCATCCGGGATCTGCTCGAGTGGATATCCGAGCCTGTCGGGGGCGTCAATTCGCTCCAAGCCATCGAGGTGACTGAACCGCTGGGCGTGGTCATGCGGGTGGCTTTGCTATCCGGCTTTGCTCTGGCTCTGCCTTATCTTACTTTCGAATTGTATCTCTTCATCGCCCCCGGTCTGAAGGCCCGCGCCCGCGTCTTGGGTTTGATCACCATCCCGATTGCCTTCCTGTTCTTCGTTGGGGGGATGGCTTTCGCTTACTTCGTGATGATGCCGGCAGCACTGCCCTTCTTGCTCAACTTCATGGGCATACCCACGGCGGTGCGACCGTCGTCCTACATCAAGTTCGTGACCGGCCTGATGTTCTGGATCGGGATTGCCTTCGAGTTTCCGCTGGTGATCTTCGCCATGGCCGGGATGGGGATCGTCCGGGCCAAAGACCTGGCTCGACAATGGCGTATTGCGGTCGTCATCATCGCTGTGCTCGCGGCGGCCATCACCCCTACGATCGACCCGGTCAACATGGGGTTGGTGATGGGGCCGATGATTTTGTTATACTTCTTGAGCATCGGCCTGGCTTTTATTGCGCAGGGTCGGCGCGAGCGCCAGCATGAATAAATTCAATGAGTTCGATCATCCTGACCCGGCGAGCCGGAATCAGGCGATTGTTCGAACCGCCAAGACGCAAAGATCGCCAAGAAAAACAAGGGGGAAATCTTAGCGTCCTTCGCGTTTTGGCGGTGAAGTATCTTGAAGGAGGCCTTTTATGAACCAACGCGTCGCCATTGTAGGAGTGGGCTGGGCGGGTTTCCGGCCCGCAACCCCCGAAGTGTCCTATAAAGAGCTGATGTACGACGCAGCCGTGCGGGCTTACACAGACGCCGGCGTTGACCCCCGCCGGGACGTGGAGAGCTTCGTCACGGTGGCAGAAGATTTCCACGAAGGCACCAGCATCTTCGATGAGTACACGCCCGATCAATTAGGCGGGGCGCTCAAGTCGGTGCAAACCATCACCGGCGACGGGCTGCACGGCCTGGCTACAGCCTACATGCTGATACGCACAGGTCAATTCGATATCGTGGCCGTCGAAGGCCACAGCAAGGCATCGAATATCCTCACCCTCGACGAGATCACCGCCTACGCACAAGACCCGGTGCTCAACCGCCCCCTGCGTTTCAACACCCATTTCGTGGCCGGCATGGAGATGAACCGCTATCTGTATGAGACCGGGACGACCCGCGAGCAATGCGCTGCCGTGGTGGTCAAAAACCGTTTCAACGCCCTGGCCAATCCTTCCGCTCCTTATGGCGCCGACCTGACTCTGCAAGATGTGCTCTCCGGCCCGATGCTCTCTGCGCCCCTTGGCCTTCGCGAGACCGCAGAACATGCCGACGGCGCCATCGTAATGGTGCTGGCTTCGGAGCAGGCAGCCCAACAACTGGTAGATCTTCCAATCTGGATCGAGGGCATAGGTTGGTGCAACGACTCGCCCTCGCTGGAGAGCCGTGATTGGGGTCAGGCCATCTACACAGCGCAGGCGGCGCGGATGGCCTATAGCCAGGCGGGGATCAATCATCCCTTACAGGCAATTGACTTCGCGGAGGTAGATGATATCTACGCTTACAAGGAATTGCAAACATTAGAAGCGCTGGGATTCTTCCGACCTGGGGAGGCGGGGGAACTGACCGCCGAGGGCTTTACTACGCCCGAGGGGGATCTGCCGGTCAATGTTTCGGGCGGTTCCCTGGGGTGCGGACATTTGCTCGATGCTACCGGTCTGGCGCGCGCTCTCGAGGTGGTGCTACAACTGAGGGGGGAGGCCGGCGCTCGCCAGCTTGCAGATGTCGAAATTGGGCTGGTTCAATCCTGGCGCGGCGTTCCGACCACCAATGGCGCGGTGGCTATTCTATCAAATTAACCGCAGAGGGAAGAAGAAGGAGAAACGAATATGAGTATGCGAAAAGTTGCTGTGGTTGGAGCGGGCATGACGAAGTTCGTCCGCCGCGCCCAAGAGACTCCCAAAGAGCTTTCCTGGCAGGCCAGCCGCATGGCCTTGCAATCCTGCGAGTTGACTATGGATGACATCGAGGCGGTTTGCCTGGGCACCGCCCCGGATGCCTTCGACGGCGTCCACATGAACGGAGAATACCTCAGCGATGGCGCTGGCGCCTGGCGAAAACCCTATATGCGCTCCTACGTGGGCGGAGGCACGGGCGTCTTCGTCCCCATTCAAGGCTGGTATCACGTCGCCTCAGGCCTGTTCGATGTCGTCCTGGTCCTGGCCGAAGAGAAAATGTCCAGCTTCTACCCCCACGCCCAGGCCGCCTTCCTGACCATCTTCGACCACACGACCGAGCGGGCGTTGAAACCCAACTTGCTATGGATCTTCGCCCTGGAAATGAACCGCTATATGACCACTTACGGCATCTCCAAGGAAGATATCGCCCGCGTTTCGGTGCTGCACAAACATAACGCCGCCAAACATCCCTGCGCCCTGTTGGGCGACGCCGACATCACCGTCGAAGATGTGCTCAACTCGGAGACTCTGGCCTGGCCAGTGCAGCGACTCGATGTCAGTCCGGTGAGCGATGGGGCCGTGGCGATCATCCTGGCCGCCGAACATATAGCGAAACGCATCACCGATAAACCGGTCTGGATCGAGGGGGTGGGTTGGAGCCTGGACACAGCGTATTGGACAAACCGCGACCTGGTCTATCCGCGTTATGTGGAATACGCCGCGCGACAGGCCTACGAGATGGCCGGCATCACCGAGCCGCGCAAGCAAATCCATATCGCCGAACCTTATGATCCCTTCGATTACAAAGCCCTGCACCATCTGGAAGGCCTGCAATTGGCTGAGCGCGGCAAGGCGGTGGAACTCTACATCTCCGGCGCAGCCGCCCTCGATGGGGATATGCCGGTGTGTCCATCCGGCGGGCTGCTGGGCGTGGGCAATCCCATCGCTGCCGCCGGCCTGATGAAGATCGCCGAACTCTTCTGGCAGTTGCGCGGCGAAGCCGGAGATCGTCAGGTCGCTGGCGCGCCCAGGCGAGGCGTCGCCCAGGCCTGGGGCGACTTGATGCAGGTTGGCACCGTGGTTATTATGGGAAGATGATTTGGACGCCGATGAACACGGATAGGTTGAAGGTTTGCATGTTTGCACGTTGCAGGTGTGTAGTCTGGCCGTGAGAAATCGAAACCAAACAATCCGTGCCATCTGTGCATTCCGTGTACAGGAGATGAGAAAATGACAGTAAAAATCAAAGAATTCCCCGGAACCTCGCTGAGCGAGAAGGATTTCGACGAAGGAAAGATCCTCTTCAACTATGACGAATTGAAAGGCGAATTCGCCTGGGATACCGGCATTGCGATTGGCTCTTATCTGGCGGCGCTGAAAGAGGGTCTGATCCTCGGGGCGGCCTGTTACACCTGCCACAAAATCGTCACACCGCCGCGCACGGTCTGCGAATGGTGCTTCGATCCCATGGACGAGTATATTCCACTCCTGGATACCGGCGTGGTCAACACCTTCTCGTTGTGTTACGTCACCTGGGATGTGCAACGCATCGAGCAGCCGGAAATTCCCGCCGTGATCATGTTGGACGGCGCCTCCTCATTGGACTCCGGCCCTATCATGGGCGGGATCATGCACAAGCTCGGGGAAGTGAAGCCAGAGAAAGTCCACATCGGCATGAGGGTGAAAGCTGTCTGGAAACCCGCTGAGGAACGTGAAGGCTCCGTCACCGACATCCTGTACTTCAAGCCGATTGAAAATTAACCGCAGAGCACGCAGAGCACGCAGAGATATTCAAACAAATCTTAGCGCTCTCAGCGATCTCCGCTGTTAGAATGGAGAGAAACCATGATACTTTTAGAACGTAATCCACAAGCGCCCCGCGCCTGGCTGGGCAACCTGCCCGTCACCAGCCGCTACACCTTCGGTCTCGGCGGAGAGCGATTTTTCCGCGCGATCAAGGACGAAGGCAAAATCCTGGGAACGCACTGCCCCAAGTGCGAACGAACCTATGTGCCAGCGACTATCTACTGCGAGCGCTGCCTGGGGAAGCTGGATGAGTGGGTAGATGTAGGCAGCACCGGCGCCGTTCACACCTACACGCTTCTCTACGAAAACTACGACGGCTCTCCTCGAGAAGAGCCTGAGATCATCGCCTTTGTCTCCATGGGTGATGGCGGCATCGTGCACCGCCTGGGCGAAATTGACCCCGAAGAGGTCGAGATTGGCTTGGAAGTCGAAGTGGTCTTCAAACCAAAATCGGAACGCCAGGGTTCCATCTTGGATATCGTCCACTTTCGACCGGTGGCTTAGAATCACAGCGCAAGGTTGATTATTTAATCGCTCCGACCCCACTTGGCCGTAGGGCCGGAACGAGACTTGCGACCCCATCAATCCAATCGCAAGGAGAAAACAGATGGCTACAGCATCCTCCCCTGGAAAATGTAATCTGTGTGGGGAAACATTCGAGAAAGCCGGCATGACCCGCCACCTGATAGCCTGTTTGAAGAAGCAGGCCGAACAGGCTTCCGGCAAGAAAAGCCAAAAGGTGTTTTGGGTCAGCGTCGCCGGAAAATGGTTGCCCGATTACTGGCTGCACCTGGAAATCCCCACGACCACGACTTTACTGGATCTCGACCAATTCCTGCGCGACACCTGGCTGGAATGTTGCGGGCATTTGTCCGCTTTTACCATCAAGGGCGTTGACTATCAGTTGAATACCGGCATGGTAGACTCGATGTGGATAGATATCTTTGGTCCATCGAACCCAACCAAATCCATGAAGGTCAAGCTGTACGATGTCTTCAGTCTCGGATTGGAGTTCGAACATCAATACGATTTCGGCACGACGACAGAATTACAGCTCAAAGTCATAGAAGAAAGAGAAAGGGCGCCAGTAAGCAAAGAGACCCGCATACTTGCGCGCAACGACCCGCCCGATATCCACTGCGCCAAGTGCAGCCAGCCAGCTACCCAGGTATGCAGCCAGTGCCTCTATGACGGTCCCAAGGCCTGGCTTTGCGACCGGCACGCCAGGACTCACAAATGCGGCGAAGATATGTTCTTGCCGGTGGTCAATTCGCCGCGCGTCGGCGAGTGTGGTTACACCGGATCGTGGGAGGAATAGCCAGCAAGACGGTGCATGCAACGGATCAATCCCAACATTCGGCGCAAAAATCACTCGGCCCTGCCACAGCGATGTATCGCGATCGCCCATTGCGCTGGCGCGATCTAGCCCTGATCTTCTTACCTGGAGGAGCAGCCGTACTGGCGCCCTTTTTCTACGGGTTGCAGCGCGACCTCTACGCCCGCGCCCACTATGGCCCCATCGCCGCAGCGGCTTGGAGCTGGCCCTGGTATGCCCTCTCCACCCTTACCTCGATCCCTTTGATTCTGTTGGCGCTGCGCCGCGTGCGACAGGCGAACCGCCTGGTGATGCTGCACAAACACGGCCTGGTGATCCGCTGGACAGGCGGGCGACGCCAGAAGCTGCTCTGGGAAGAAATCGAAGGCCTGGTCTGCGATACGATCGAAAGCACCTTCCTGGGGATTCCGCTGAAAACCCATCATCTTCTACGCATCTATCCCCAATCAGGAAAATCCATCCGCCTCGACGACCACATCCCAGGGCTGCCTGAACTCACAGCCCGAATCAAAGCCAAAATCTACCCCCGCCTGCTGCCGCGATTGCGAACAGCTTTTCGAAAGGGCGAACCGCTCTATTTTGGGCCGATCATCCTTCATAAGAAACAGTTCGAACTCCGGGGACAGGAAATCCCCTGGGAGCAGATAACACGCCTGAACGTAGTCAGCGGTCAACTGGTGGTAGAATCGAAATCCAACCGCGCCTTCAAACTACCTGTCGGAAATATCCCCAATGTAGATTTGTTGATCCAACTCCTTCAAGAAGGGGTTCATCTATGAGTCCTCGACCAGACAAGCGTTATCTACTATCTATCCTGACTCTGCTAGCCCTTCTCTCCCTGGCTGGCTGTGAACTGCAACTGGCTACGCCGGCAGCCGCCCCCGCGCCAGAACAGCAACCCGCCGCAGAAGAAAAGACCGACGATCTGGCTGTGGTGACGTTTTTCGTGGAAGTCCCCGCCGAGACGCCGCCCGGCAATCCCATCCTGTTGAGCATCCTGGATGAAGTCACCGGCCTGGCGCTTAACACGCAGCGTCACACCATGGATGCCGTGGACGAGACGCACTATGTATTGGGGTTGCCGCTACCCGTTGGCGCGGTTGTGAAATATCGCTATTCTCGCCAGGGGGAAATCCTGGCCGAAGAGCATACGTCAGATGGCCGCCCGGTGCGCTATCGCCTTTACTATGTAGACGCCCCCGGCGAAGTTCACGATGTGATTACGCGTTGGAACGATACCCGCTTCGAGGGGATTACTGGTCGAATAACCGGGACGCTGACCGATGTTCAGAGCGGCGCGCCGACCCCGGGCATTCTCCTTGCCTCCGGGGGCGCTCAGACCCTGACCAACAGCGAGGGGCAATTCCTGATCGAGGGCCTGCCCCCAGGGACTCACAATCTGGTCGCTTATGCAATGGATGGATCGTACGCCGCCTTCCAACAAGGGGCTTTGGTGGCGGCGGAATCCAACACGCCCGCCACGATCCAGCTCACCCCCACGACCAACGTAGATATCACCTTCCTGCTGCACGTTCCAGAAGATACCCCCCCCGGGGTGCCCTTACGCATGGCAGGGAACCTGCTCCAATTAGGCAATACCTTCGCCGATCTCTCCGGCGGGATAAGTACGCTGGCTTCGCGCATGCCGGTGCTTTCCCATCTCCCCGATAACACCTACGGCATCATCCTTTCTTTACCGGTAGGCGCAGACGTGCGTTATAAATACACCCTCGGCGATGGGCTTTGGAACACCGAACGCTCCAAAGACGGCGGATTTGCCATCCGCCAGCTCATCGTCCCAGACAGCCCCATTGTCATCGAAGAAACCGTCGAGACCTGGCATGCCGGCAACACCACCTCGATCACCTTCGACATCATCGTCCCCGAAAATACTCCCATGGACGAAGGCGTCTCGATCCAGTTCCACCCCTACGGCTGGACCGAACCGCTGCACATGTGGCATCTCGGCGATCAGCGCTGGGCCTATATCCTGTACAGCCCACTGGATTTGATCAGCCAGTTGGGGTATCGCTACTGCCGCGCCGATCAATGCGGCCACACTGATGACGAGCGCACGCCCGGCGTCTTCTCATCGGGGCAAATCATCCAGACCAGCCCTGATCCGCTGGGGCTTCCGGATACCGTCGAGGCCTGGGCCTGGTTGGAGGGCGAGCTTCCCCAGGTCGGCGTTACCGACACCCCCATCCCGCCGCGGGGTTCTGACTTCATCGCTGGGGTCGAATTCCAAACGTTCCATCACCCCTCCCTGATCCCCTACGTTCCCAACGCCTTAGAGGATATCGCAGGGCGCGGGGCAAACTGGGTGATTTTAACCCCAAGCTGGAGCTTCACTCGCCTCGACCCGCCGGTCCTGGAACTGGTCGCCGGGCAAGATGCTCTATGGCCGGAATTGATCAACATGGTTCGCCAGGCGAAAGAGCGTAATCTGAATGTCGCCTTGCGACCTGTCCCTCACTTCCCCACGGCGGTGGATGCCTGGTGGGGTTCCGCGCCGAGGGATTTCTCGTTTTGGGTTTCCTGGTTCGATCAGTATCGCGCCTTCGCCTTGCACCACGCCGACCTGGCCGCTCGCAGCGGCGCGCAGACTCTCATCCTGGGCGGGGATTGGATGACCCCTGCACTCCCCGGGGGGATGCTGGCCGATGGCACGGTCGCCAACGCGCCGCTGGATGCCGACCAACGCTATCAAGCCTTGATTGCTGAAATCCGAGAGCGTTTCGACGGCACAATCGCCTGGGCCTTGCCATACTCCAAAGCCATCACCAACCCGCCGGAATTCTTGAACGATGTTGATCAAATCTACCTGCTGTGGTCGGCCCGCTTGAGCGAGGATCCAAACGCTGACCCTGGGTCGCTGCAAGCCGAGGCAGAGCGCATCATCAACGAGGAGCTCTACGCCATGAGGCTGATCTGGAATCCAGCCTCGGACGCCAAACCGATCGTCATCAGCCTGACCTATCCATCGGTGGCAGGCGCCTTCGCCGGCTGCCTGCCCGACCCCCTTGTGGATTGTCTCTCCCCAGAAGCGCTGAACTACCCGGCCCCCGACCTGCCCTTGCTGACGACAGATTTCGTCCAACAGGCGAAAGCCTACGATGCGGTCTTCGCCGCCATCAATCAATTCGACTGGATCAGCGGCGCTGTGTCGCGCGGTTATTACATCCCGGCGATCTTACACGATAAATCCACCTCGGTGCATGGCAAACCGGCTGCCGATGTGCTGCGTCATTGGTACGGGCAGTTTTTGAGGGAGGAATAGCCCATAGCATTGCTGGACAATCATTTAAGCTGATTGCTGAATGTTCGTTTATTTTCAAGCAAGAAAACAGCCTGAGATAAAACTGAAGCAAAAGGTTTTAGCTGCCAGGTGATAAATCGTTTGAGTGATGTATAATGTCCTTATGATCCCGAGATACTATGATGACTAAAACCCCTAGAACCACCCCGTCCAAGCCAATACCAATAAACCCTGCCCTGGTCTGGGATTATGAAATTCCACCTATTGAGAATCAATCCAATGCATTTCGGAGGTGGTACCTCTCAAGAGTATTGATTCGCGGAAGCATGAACGATTTGCATACCATCGGATTAGAAACGATCCATGCCTATTTACCTGACTTGAACTTGCCCACTGAAATACGTCGATTCTGGGAGTGGTATTTCAATTTACCCGATGTAAAGCCGCGTTATGAATCTGCTGACGCCGTTTCAACAACAGATCATCGAAGCAATCAGTAGGAGCGATCTTAAAGATCACTTCTATATGACTGGTGGAACTGCCCTGGCGGTATTTTACCTTCAGCATCGCTATTCTCTTGATCTAGATTTCTTTACCGCTGACCCAACTGCTGTGTCGAGGGCTCCGGCGTCTCTGGAAGATATCGCCCATCAGATCAATGCGCAAGTCTCGTTTATTCGAATCCTGGGGACGTTTATACAGTGTTTCTTTCAAAATGCTGATGGAGAAAGAGTTCAAATTGATTTCGCGCAGGATAGCCCTTACCGCCTGGAGCCGGTTCGACTTGATAAGGAAATGGGAATTCAGGTCGAGAACCTGGTCGATATTGCCAGCAACAAATTGTCAGCATTATTTGACCGGGCCGAACCAAAGGATTTCGTGGATATTTACTTTATATGTCAGAATTTTTTTCCCTTCGATGAGTTGGTCGAGAAAACCAGACAAAAACACTTGGGGTTGGACGATTATTGGCTGGCTATCGCATTGCAGCGTGTTGAGCAAGTTGAGATTTTGCCACGCATGATCAAACCTATCACCCTCGAAGAGCTGAAAATTTTCTTCCTGAACCAGGCAAAAAGATTAATGGATCGAAGTGCCTGAGTAACTTTTCACCCCTGCTATCTTAGTTCGACTTCGCAGGAACACAATTCCCGTAAAAATCGCTGGGATCAAACTCAACGCCAGCGAGCCGGGGCACAGGCGGCGGCCTTCCTCCTCGGGCGGCGCGGCGGAAGGGGCCTCTTCGGCTCCTTCAGGTTCGGCCTGGGCTTCTTCTTGCGCTTCGACAGGCTGGGCTTCGATCTCTTCCGCCCCTAATAGACTGAAATTATCTATCCAGATCGCGCCGGAGTTGGGGGCATCGGCGTAGGTGGTGAAGCCAAAGGCAAAGCCATTGATTTCCGCCGGATTCACAGGGCTGCCGGGATTTTCCTCCCACTCCACGCGCAGTAGCTGATCCCAGGTCAGTTCGACATGCACCCAGCCAGCAACGCTTTCGGGGACGGTTTCGATGGTGTAATGATAGGTCGAGCGGGCGTCGGGCGCGCCTCCGTAGGCGTCAATGTTGAAAAGCAAAGCCTCGGCCCCGGCGCGATAATCGAAGGCCAGACCGCGTGCACCGCCGAAGCCGGGCATGCGATCGTACATCAGCGCGCACGTAGCCCAGCTACCCGGCTCGATGTGGAAATCAATGCGCAAGGAGGAGCTACCGACCTGTGCTGTGCTGCTATCGGCGCCGCAGGAGAGCGTGGTGGCGGGGTTGGCGTCATCCCGGAACGCTTCCCAGCCGTTTGTGCCAGCGGGAGGACCAGTCTCGAAATCGTCAATCATGCCGCCTTCAGGGGAAACCCCCGGAGGCTGGGCTTGCTCCGGGGCTGCCTCAGCAACCTCGGGCTGAGTCTGAGCATCCTGTTGGGGGGGCGGAGATGCCGGGGCGTCGGCGATCCAGCGGTTGTAGAAAATATTCAACATAGGCACGAATTCTCCAGTCGCCTTTTGATTGCCCATCCCGTTGGGATGCTCGTCGCCATCGGAATCATAGTAGAGCGCGCCATTGCCATTGTTGATGATATGCTCGACCGCGCCATCGGCAAAGCGGTGGTGGTTGTCGGGATGGGTGAGGGTATTGTGCAAATCCCAGACGGCGACGTTGGCGAGGGGGTAATCGGCCAGCCAGTCTTCGACCAGCCAGCGGCTGAACTCACGGGCGTTTGTGGCGTTGGCCGAGTCGAGCAGCGGCGGCGGGGTGATGGCGATGAAGAGTTTGTCGGGGCGGGTGACGAAATAGTCGAGCAGTTGGTGATAGATGTATTTCGCATGACCGACGGTGAACCACTCGCCATCGGAGGGAGGATCGCCCGGGCTGCCCCCCAAATCGGAGTTGGGAAAGCAAGATTTGAAGAGGATGACACGGTTTTCACCGCCCGGATCAGGGAAAGACCGCGCGTAATTCGAGTTTTGACCGCTCTCGGTGTAGACCGCCTGCATGTAGCGGCTGCTCTCCGGCCCGACGAACCAGTCGTACCAGTTGTAGTAATCGGTGCTGTCGCCGATGCTATCCGGCCCCCAGCCATAATTGGTGTCGCTGACGAAATAGTTGTTCTCAGCCAGCACGCGTCCCAGGTCGCCATTCCCATCGGTGAGCCAGTTTTCTCCAACGGAGTGGTGGATGAAGATCAGCTTGACAGGGCTTTCGGGCGGCGTGGGGTTATCGGCCTGGGCAAATGCTGCACCTGGCAACATGCCCATCACGAACAGCATAATGGTAAAAATCGAGATCATCGAGAAAGAACGCTTCATGGCAGTCCTCCTGTTCTAAAACCATAGCGCGGTTTACTATTGATAGCTCAGGGTACTCTGCGTCTCCGCGGTGATATTGCTTCTTCAGTGGACTCTCATTATATCCTAACCCGGACAAGCCGGAAGAGAGAAAACGAATCCGCTAATCTTCGCCAATCTGCGCTAATCTTTCTGAACCATTCGCGGTGCTTAGAGAGTGGTTTTAAAACTCAAATCAGCCACAGATGAAC
>VGOC01000036.1 GCA_016865865.1 Chloroflexota bacterium | reverse complement strand
AAAGACGGCTGTTCATCAAGAAAATCGGTGTTCATCTGTGTTTATCTGTGGTTTCTGGCGACTTTTAAAACAGTCTCTTAGCGCAGATTAGCGGACTCAACATTCTTGCACAAAAAACAAGGATTTCACTGTTAAGGTACTATATCCTGTATATTGACTACCGAATCATGACTCAAGCATATTACCGCAAATGGCGTCCCCAAACATGGGATCAGGTTGTTGGGCAGGAGCATATCGTCACTACTCTCCGAAACGCTGTGGCCGCGGAGCGGATTGCTCATGCTTATCTCTTCGCTGGCCCGCGCGGCACCGGGAAAACCAGTACGGCGCGGGTGCTGGCCAAAGCAGTTGACTGTCTGGCCGAAGAGTTGACCGGGCGGCCTTGTAACCAATGTGCGTATTGCGAAGCCATCAATCGGGGGCGTTTTCTGGATTTGATCGAGATAGACGCCGCCTCGAACACCGGCGTAGACGATGTGCGTGATTTACGCGATAAGATCAACTTCTCCCCCAACCAGGGACGTTATAAAATTTATATCATTGACGAAGTGCACATGCTCTCGACGGCGGCTTTCAATGCTTTGCTCAAAACCCTGGAGGAACCGCCCCGCCACGCCATCTTCGTTCTCGCCACGACTGAAATCCACAAAATTCCCGCCACAGTGCTCTCACGCTGCCAGCGCCACGAGTTCCGCAATATCCCTGTGACCGAGATCGTTGCTCACCTGCAAGAAGTCTCGCAGAGTGAGAATATCAACATCAGCCAGGAAGCTTTATCGCTCATCGCCCGGCAAGCCACGGGGAGTCTGCGCGATGCCGTATCTCTGCTCGATCAGTTGGCCTCCACGGCCCAAGGGATCACGCTGGAGATGGTGCAGTCGGTATTAGGGACCGCGATGGGGGAATCGGTCTATCGGATGATAGATGCGCTCCTGGCAAATGATTCGGCGGTCGGCCTGGATCGTATTCATGAGACCCTGGATGCCGGGAGCGACCCGCGGCAGTTTTCCCGTCAGATCGTTGATTATCTGCGCAATGTGCTGCTTGTCCGCATGGGCAACGCTGATCAAGTTGATGCGACTTCCGAGATGCGCACCCATATGGCCGAACACGCTCAGGCTTTCCAGGTATCGGAGTTGCTGACTGTGATCCGCAATTTCAACTACGCTGCCGCCGAAGGGCGCAACGCCTGGCAGCCTGCTTTGCCGCTGGAGATGGCCTTCGTCGAGTCGCTGGGGGTAGCCACTCAGGATGGAGGATCGCCCCCAAAAGTGCCGACCACCCCAGAGGGAGTCTCGGAACGCCCTGCTAAGGGGGCAGCAGCGCCCAAACCTGCTCCTACCCCCAAAGCGGATTCTGCCGAATCTCAACCCACCCCCGATTCACTACCCCAAAGCGTGGCAAAGAACTGGAATCAAATCCTGAAACTTGTCCGCGGCCAGAATCCTCAGACCCAGGCCTTGCTCAATTCCTGTCGCCCGATGGGCGTCAAAGGCGGCGCGCTGGTGTTGGGTTTCAATGGGGAGTTCGCTAAATCGAAAATGGAGTCGGGAGATAACCTCGCGATCTTTCAACGGGCGTTGGAGCAGGTGATCGGGCAGAGCATGATGGTGCTGTGTATCGTGGCCGAAGGGGGCAGCCTGCCCCCTGATATTGATCAGGATGGCATGGTGGCGACTGCGTTGCGAGATTTGGGTGGGAAGATCGTAGATATTCAATAACCGGAGGACCTATGGCAAAGCGAAAGAAACCCAAGCTCCCGACTGGCGGGGGAGGGATGATGAAACAATTCCAACAACTGCAAGATCAGTTGTTGGCCACCCAAGACGCGCTGGCGGAAGAAACGATCACTGCTACCGCTGGCGGCGGCGTGGTCAAAGCTACTGTCACTGGCGACCAGCAAGTGAAATCTATCGAGATCGCCCCCGCCATCCTCGAAGACGCCGATGTCGAAATGCTGCAGGATTTGATCCTTTCTGCGATCAACAGCGCCCTGGAGCAATCGCGCGAGTTGGCTGCCGAGCGCCTGGGACCTCTAACTGGGAGCTTACCCTTCTAATATTCTACGTTTCACGTTTTTGCGACGATGTCCCTACCTGCGCCTATCCAGAATCTCATCGAAGCCTTTTCACGCCTACCCGGTATCGGGCCTAAAACAGCTTCTCGTTTGACCTTCTATCTTTTGCGCGCTCCGGAGAATGTCGCGCTGGATCTGGCGCAAGCCTTGGATGAGTTGAAATCGGGCACCGCCTTTTGCCAGACTTGTTACAATATCACGGAGGCCGGGCGTGTGGAATGTGGCATCTGCGCGGATGATGAGCGCGATCATGGCATCCTATGTATCGTCGAGGAACCCCTGGATGTCCTGGCGATGGAACGGACCGGAGGGTATCAGGGCGTATTTCATGTGCTGCATGGCGCGCTGTCGCCCATCGAAGGGATTGGACCTGAAGATCTGAAAATCCGCGAACTCATCAGGCGCGTGCAAGGGGGTGAGGTGCGCGAGGTGATCCTGGCGACAAATCCCAGCATGGAGGGGGACGCGACGGCAATGTATCTACGGGGGCAGTTAGAAAATTTTACTGTGCAGATCACGCGCCTGGCGCGCGGTTTGCCGATGGGCGGAGATCTGGAATACGCGGATCAAAATACGTTGCTGAGGGCTTTGGCAGGTCGCCAGGCGATGGATTAGGTAAAAAAAGGGGGCGAATTTCGAAAAAGTCGGAAAATTGCCATCGAATACCCTTGACAGGGATATTTTTCTCAGTATAATCTCCCCCCGTCGAACAAAACACAAGGTCTAGCCCTGCGTTGGCGAGGCAGATCGGTAACAAGTGAATAGGCGCTCCTGACGCCGATATCAAGAGATAGGATGTCGGCCATGTTTTTGTGTCTCAGGAGCCTTGACAGGCGGGGATGGTGTTGATATAATCATCTACTGCCCAAATACAGAACCTTGACAACTGAAGAGTGATAGTAAGCGAAAAAGCCTAGTCAATTTCAAGTACGTCTCTCGTAAATCCCGCATCTTCGGATGCGATATTATGCGGAGAGTTTGATCCTGGCTCAGGATGAACGCTGGCGGCGTGCCTAATACATGCAAGTCGAACGAGGTGCCTTTGTAGCAATACGGAGGTATCCTAGTGGCGAACGGGTGAGTAACGCGTTGGTGACCTGCCCCGAAGTGGGGGATAACTCCGGGAAACTGGAGCTAATACCTCATGTGGTCATAGTTTTTAGAAATCTATGTCTAAAGGAGTAATCCGCTTCGGGAGGGGCCTGCGTCCCATCAGCTAGTTGGTAGGGTAATGGCCTACCAAGGCAAACGGGTAGGGGACCTGAGAGGGTGGCCCCCCACACTGGAACTGAAACACGGTCCAGACACCTACGGGTGGCAGCAGTAGGGAATATTGCACAATGGGCGAAAGCCTGATGCAGCAACGCCGCGTGCGCGATGAAGGCCTTCGGGTTGTAAAGCGCTTTTCTGAGGGAAGAGGAAGGACGGTACCTCAGGAATAAGTCTCGGCTAACTACGTGCCAGCAGCCGCGGTAACACGTAGGAGGCAAGCGTTATCCGGATTTACTGGGCGTAAAGCGCGTGCAGGCGGTTTGGCAAGTCGGATGTGAAAGCTCCTGGCTCAACCAGGAGATGCCGTTCGAAACTGCCAGACTAGAGGACGGTAGAGGGAGATGGAATTCCCGGTGTAGTAGTGAAATGCGTAGATATCGGGAGGAACACCAGAGGCGAAGGCGGTCTCCTGGGCCGGTCCTGACGCTGAGACGCGAAAGCATGGGTAGCGAACGGGATTAGAAACCCCGGTAGTCCATGCCGTAAACGATGCGAACTTGGTGTTGGCGGTGTAAAAACTGTCAGTGCCGAAGCTAACGCGATAAGTTCGCCGCCTGGGGATTACGACCGCAAGGTTAAAACTCAAAGGAATTGACGGGTTCCCGCACAAGCAGCGGAGCGTGTGGTTTAATTCGATGCTACGCGAAGAACCTTACCTGGGCTTGACATACTGGTGGTAGAGAACCGAAAGGGGATCGACCCTCCGGGGAGCCAGTACAGGTGCTGCATGGCTGTCGTCAGCTCGTGCCGTGAGGTGTCCGGTTAAGTCCGGTAACGAGCGCAACCCTTGCCGTATGTTACATGTGTCATACGGGACTGCCGATATAAAGTCGGGGGAAGGAGGGGATGATGTCAAGTCAGCATGGCCTTTATGTCCAGGGCTACACACACGCTACAATGGTCGGTACAATAGGTCGCAAAACCGCGAGGTGGAGCCAATCCTGAAAACCGATCTCAGTTCAGATTGGAGGCTGTAACTCGCCTCCATGAAGCCGGAGTTGCTAGTAAACGCGCGTCAGCACAGTGCGTTGAATACGTTCCCGGGAATTGTACACACCGCCCGTCACGTCATGGGAGCTGGCAACACCTGAAGTCGGTATCCTAACCGCAAGGAGGGAGCCGCCAAAGGTGGGGCTGGTGACTGGGACGAAGTCGTAACAAGGTAGGTGTACCGGAAGGTGCGCCTGGATCACCTCCTTTCTTTATGGAGAACTGAGCAAAGATCCAGTGTCCTGATGACACAGATCGGCGCTCCACTCCAAAACAAACGCTCTCCTCGAGCGGTGTCGAGGA
Organism: Chloroflexota bacterium; assembly: GCA_016865865.1. GTDB lineage: Bacteria > Chloroflexota > Anaerolineae > Anaerolineales > UBA11858 > NIOZ-UU35. The sequence goes on along the minus strand of VGOC01000036.1, from coordinate 26,078 downwards.
ACTAGGCCAAGGCTTCCTATCACTCCTGAGTTGTCAAGGCTTTTTCTGGGCCTGTAGCTCAGTTGGTTAGAGCACAGTCCTGATAAGACTGGGGTCACTGGTTCGAATCCAGTCAGGCCCACAGATTTAGTTAAGTAGTCTGATAGTCGGTTCGTCTCATGGTCAAGAAACGATGAGGCTAAGGACTACGAGACTATCAGGCTAAGCCGGGGATGTAGCTCAGATGGGAGAGCGCCGCTTTTGCACAGCGGAGGCCAGGGGTTCGAATCCCCTCATCTCCACTGGGCTTCGAACTTGAGTGAAAGGTTTAGAGTACTTGCGTATAAGCGACCTGAAGCTTTTCTGATAAATTACGGCATTTTCGCACGGAATGATTGCGGCCCGGCGATATGCCGGGTCGTTTTGCGTAAAATACCAAAGCCAGACAAACGATCGTTAGCCATCGCTGAGTGTTCCTGAAGCAATTCAGAAGCACCCACCGGCGACTAACGCCGGAACAGTACCTTACCAACTGAATATTGTTGCGAAGTAACAAATCAAATCTAAAAGAAATTAACGACAAGTAACGAAGAGTTTTGAACTCTCCGCATCACAACACGTTAAGCTACTAAGAGCTTACGGTGGATGCCTTGGCGTCAAATGCCGATGAAGGACGTGGGACACTGCGATAAGCCTCGGGAAGCCGTGAACAGGCGTTGATCCGAGGATTTCCGAATAGGGAAACCTGCTGTGGCGAACCTACAGCATCCTCTTGCTGAACACATAGGCTCGAGGAAGGGAACCTGGGGAACTGAAACATCTTACTACCCAGAGGAAAAGAGATTATTCCCCTAGTAGTGGCGAGCGAACGGGGAACAGCCCAAACCAACTATGCTTACATAGTTGGGGTTGTGGACCTGACATATAGAAGTTACAAATCAATTGGTTAGCAGAAAGGTATGGGAAAGCCTACCATAGAGGGTGACAGTCCCGTAAGCGAAAACCGATTGACTTCTGTCAGGCACCAGAGTACCACCGGGCACGCTAATCCGGTGGGAAGCTGGGGAGACCACTCTCCAAGGCTAAATACATTTGACGACCGATAGTGCACAAGTACCGTGAGGGAAAGGTGAAAAGCACCCCAGTGAGGGGAGTGAAATAGAACCTGAAACCGTAAGCTTACAAACCGTCGGAGGGCTAATAGTGGGTCTGTGCGCCAGCGAAAGCTGGCTGCGCGCCGCTACGCCTGACGGCGTGCCTTTTGGAGAATGAGCCTGCGAGTTAATCTCTGTGGCAAGGTTAAGGGAGTGACACCCGAAGCCGGAGCGAAAGCGAGTCTGAATAGGGCGTACAGTTGCAGGGATTAGACACGAAACCTGGTGAGCTACTCATGGCCAGGGTGAAGCGAGTTTAACCGCTCGTGGAGGCCCGAACCCTTCAATGCTGCAAAATTGAGGGATGAGCTGTGAGTAGAGGTGATATGCCAAACGAACCAGGAGATAGCTTGTTCTCCCCGAAATAGCTTTAGGGCTAGCGCCAAGCGTTCAGTATCGGAGGTAGAGCACTGGATGGGCTAGGGGCCTTATCGGTTACCGAACCTAACCAAACTCCGAATGCCGATACTCCATATCTTGGTAGTTGGACTACGGGAGATGAGTTTCGTAGTCGAGAGGGAAAGAACCCAGACCATCGGCTAAGGTCCTCAAGTATAGGCTAAGTGGGAAACGATGTGGAACTACTGAGACAACCAGGAGGTTTGCTTAGAAGCAGCCATCCTTTAAAGAGTGCGTAACAGCTCACTGGTCAAGTGGTTCTGCGCGGAAAATTTAACGGGGCTAAGCCTATCACCGAAGCCATGGGTCTTAGCATTAGCTAAGGCGGTAGGGGAGCGTTCTGTCAGCAGGGAAGGTCGATCGAAAGGACGGCTGGAGCGGACAGAAGTGAGAATGCAGGCATGAGTAGCGTAAAACATGTGAGAACCATGTTCGCCGTAAGTCTAAGGTTTCCGACGGCAGGTCAATCCGCGTCGGGTTAGTCGGTCCTTAGCCGAGGCCGTGAGGCGTAGGCGATGGATATCCGGTCAACATTCCGGAACCACTTGATTTGAGCGATGAGGGGACGCAACGAGGTAGACCAGCCTGTTATTGGATTCAGGTGTAAGTGTGTAGGCGATGAGGTCCGTAGGAAAATCCGCGGACTGAGCTGAGGCACGAATACGCGCCCCCGAGGCAGAAGTGGTTGAGCCTTGTTGCCGAGAAAAGCCTCTAAGCGATGACGATCGAGTGACCGTACCGCAAACCGACACTGGTAGACGGGTAGAGTATACCAAGGCGAACGGGAGAACCCTCGTTAAGGAATTAGGCAAATTTGCCCCGTAACTTCGGGATAAGGGGTGCCTTCTGACGTGAAAGGTATACATCTGGAGCGTTGGGAGGCCGCAGTGAACAGGCTCTAATGACTGGTTAACAAAACCACAGGTCTCTGCTAAGTCGTAAGACGATGTATAGGGGCTGACGCCTGCCCGGTGCCGGAAGGTCAAAGGGAGGGGTTAGCGTAAGCGAAGCTCCGAACTCAAGCCCCGGTGAACGGCGGCCGTAACTATAACGGTCCTAAGGTAGCGAAATTCCTTGTCGGGTAAGTTCCGACCCGCACGAATGGCGTAACAATTGGAGCACTGTCTCAACGAGGGACCCGGTGAAATTGAAGTACGTGTGAAGATGCGCGTTACCCGCAGCAGGACAAAAAGACCCCGTGGAGCTTTACTGTATCCTGGCATTGTGTTCGGATATGATCTGTGTAGGATAGGTGGGAGGCTATGAAGCTGGCGCGCTAGCGTCGGTGGAGCCATCCGTGAAATACCACCCTGATGATATCCTAGCCCTAACCCCACGCCGTAATCCGGGTGGGGGACCGTGTCAGGTGGACAGTTTGACTGGGGTGGTCGCCTCCCAAAAGGTAACGGAGGCGCCCAAAGGTTCCCTCAGGCTGAATGGCAACCAGCCGGAGAGTGTAAAGGCACAAGGGAGCTTGACTGTGAGACAAACACGTCGAGCAGAGACGAAAGTCGGGCTTAGTGATCCCACGGTACCGAGTGGAAGGGCCGTGGCTTACCGGATAAAAGCTACCCCGGGGATAACAGGCTAGTCTGGTCCAAGAGTCCATATCGACGACCAGGCTCGGCACCTCGATGTCGGCTCATCGCATCCTGGGGCTGGATAAAGTCCCAAGGGTTGGGCTGTTCGCCCATTAAAGCGGTACGCGAGCTGGGTTCAGACCGTCGTGAGACAGGTCGGTCTCTATCCGCTGTGGGCGTAAGGGATTTGAAGGGAGCTGCTCCTAGTACGAGAGGACCGGAGTGGACAGACCTCTGGTGTTCCAGTTGTACCGCCAGGTGCATTGCTGGGTAGCTATGTCTGGCAGGGATAACCGCTGAAAGCATCTAAGCGGGAAGCTCGCCCTAAGATAAGATCCCTCACCAGGTAAACTGGATAAGACCGCAGGAAGACCACCTGCTTGATAGGCAGCAAGTGTAAGCACAGCAATGTGTTCAGCTGAGCTGTACTAATGGTCGAGGGCTTAACTACGTGATGCGGAGAATTCAGGACTTTTCGGAATTTGTCTTTTTCTCAACAATATTCGGTGGTAGGTTAACATACTGAGTGAATTAAGTCTCTTTGGTGATTCTAGCGGCGGAGGTACACCCGGTCACATCCCGAACCCGGCAGTTAAGCCCGCCAGCGCCGATGGTACTTGGGGGGTAGCCCCCTGGGAGAGTAGGTCATCGCCAAAGAGACTTTTTCATATCTCGAAGAAGAAATTATCGGTTACCACTCAACCAGGAAAGACCCCGAAGAAGGGTGTGTGCAGGGTTGCGCAGCAACCCTGCACACACCCTTTTTCGGGCAAATCCATTAGATGGATGAGCAATAAAAAAAATTTCTTTAATTCCTCGAAACAAAGGAGGTGAGGGATTTGCCTACGGTCGAACTTCGTCCGAATGAGTCGCAAGAACAATTACTCAGGCGCTTCCGTAAAAAAGTGGCGAAGAGCGGCGTCTTAAGTGCTGTGCGTCGTAAGCGCTGGCATGTATCGAAGAGCGAATTGCGCCGCATTCAGAGGAAAAAAACTGCTCGTCGTCGTAAACGCATATTGCGCTCACGCAAACAGAAGGCCTAACCTCAGTCTTCCTTGATATCAACATATCAACGAAAACAGGGATGCTCTACTAGAGCATCCCTGTTTTTATTAGTTCCTGGTAGACCTCACAGGTTCTCATAAAAAAAATTATGAGGTTTGGGTTTCTTATCTATCCCCGTTATACCGGATAGATGCCATTTGTTTGTACAATTCCCAGCGGTTGTTGATTTCTTCCTGGGCATATTTCATCAATTGTTCTGCGCGCGCTTCATCGCTGAGCGCCAACATGCTGAATCGGGTTTCAGTGTAGGCTGCTTCTTTGAAGGGGATGCTTGGATCCTTAGAGTCTAAGGTCAGGGGGTTCTTGCCTTCATCGATCAAATTGGGGTTGTAGCGGTAGAGCGGCCAGAGGCCTGATTTGACGACCAGCTCCTGGTGGTGCAGGCCTTCGATCAAATCGAAGCCGTGGTTGATGCAGGGGCTGTAAGCCAGGATCAGCGAGGGGCCATCGAAGGCATCGGCTTCACGGAAAGCTCGCAGCGTCTGCACATCGCTGGCGCCCATGGCTACTTGCGCGACGTAGATATATCCGTAGGACATGGCGATCATGCCAATATCTTTACGGGGGATGGCTTTGCCGTTGGCAGCGAACTTGGCAACAGCGCCGATCGGAGTGGCCTTGGAGGACTGGCCTCCGGTGTTGGAATATACCTGGGTATCGAGCACCAGTAAGTTGACATTGCGCCCAGAGGCCAGGACATGATCGAGGCCGCCGTAACCGATATCGTACGCCCAGCCGTCGCCGCCGACGATCCAGACGCTCTTCTTGACCAGCACATCGGCCAGGCTGAGCAGGTCTTTCGCCCTGGGATCATCAACGCCTTCGAGCTTCTTCTTGAGTTGTTCTACGCGTTCCCGTTGCGCCTGGATTCCAGCCTCGTCCGATTGGTCAGCGTTGAGTAGCCCATCAACCAGAGTCTCGCTGAGTTTTGTCGCCAGCATCGGGAGCAACTCGCGGGCATATTCGTTCTGCTTGTCTATCGTCAGGCGCATGCCCAAACCGAACTCGGCGTTGTCCTCGAAGAGGGAGTTAGACCAGGCCGGGCCGCGGCCGTTTTTGTTGACGGCATAGGGGTGGGTGGGCAAGTTGCCGCCGTAGATGCTGGAGCAGCCGGTTGCATTGGCAATGACCATTCGGTCGCCGAAAAGCTGGCTGGCGAGTTTGATATAGGGGGTTTCGCCGCAGCCTGCGCAGGCGCCGGAGAATTCGAACAAGGGCTGCAGGAGCTGGGAGTTCTTGATCGTGCTGGGGTCGATCCTGGCGCGATCAGCCTCAGGGATAGAGAGGAAGAAATTCCAGTTCTCCGCTTCTTGCTCGCGGAGGGGAAGCTGTGCGGCCATGTTGAGCGCCTTGCGCGCAGGTTCTGTTTTGTCTTTTGCTGGGCAAACCTGAACGCAGAGTTGACAGCCAGTGCAGTCTTCTGGAGCGACCTGGATTGTGTACACCCAACCCGGGAATTCTTTGAATTTTCCCTCGATATGTTTGAAGGTATGCGGGGCATTCTCTAAGAGAGCAGGATCATACACCTTTTGGCGGATCACCGCATGGGGGCAGACAAAAGCGCACTTCCCACAGCGGATACAAAGATCCTCCTCCCAGACAGGGATCTCCAGGGTGATGTTTCGTTTTTCCCACTGTGTGGTGGCCATCGGGTAGGTGCCATCGTTCGGCAGGGCGCTGACAGGCAAATCGTCGCCATCCCCGGCGATGATCGCGCCGATCACTTCACGCACGAATTCTGGCGCCTGGTCGGGGACGGGTTTACGCATCATCAGGTTGCTGGTGACTTTCGCCGGAACTTCCACTTTGTGCAGATGGGCCAGGGCTTTGTCTACCGCCTCGAAATTCTTTTGCACCACAGCTTTGCCGCGTTTGCCATAGGTCTTCTTGATGGAGTCTTTGATGGCGGCGATGGCCTCATCTTGCGGTAGAACGCCGCTGATATAGAAGAAGGCCGTCTGCATAATGGTGTTGATCCGGCGCCCCATATCAGCCTGCTCGGCCACATTGTAGGCGTCAATGATGTAGAATTGCAGGTCCTTCTCGATGATGGCGGCCTGGACTTCCCTGGGCAGTTGGTCCCAAACCTGGTCTGGCCCGTAGATGCTGTTGAGCAGGAAGACCGCGCCGGGTTGGGCGTATTTGAGCATGTTGATCTGCTCGAGGAAATTGAACTGGTGGCAGGCCACGAAGTTGGCCTTGTCGATCAGATAGGGCGCGTGGATAGGCTCTGGCCCGAAGCGCAGGTGGGAGATGGTCTTTGCGCCAGATTTCTTCGAGTCGTAGACGAAATAGCCCTGGGCGTAATTCGCGGTCTCTTCCCCGATGATCTTGATGGAGTTCTTGTTGGCGCCCACGGTGCCGTCTGCGCCCAGCCCGAAGAAAATTGCCCGAACTGTATCTTCAGACTCGATAGAGAAAGTCGGGTCATAATCTATGCTGGTATTGGAAACATCGTCCTTGATGCCCAGGGTGAAGTGATTCTTGGGTTTCTCTTTGGCCATCTCGTCGTAGAGGCCCTTGACCATAGCAGGGGTGAATTCTTTCGAGGATAGACCATAGCGCCCGCCGATGATCCTGGGGGCCGCCTCGAAGGGTGCAATGCCCTCGGTCAAGGCTTCGTTGATAGCGGTAACGACATCTTGATACAACGGTTCGCCAGAGGCGCCGGGTTCCTTGGTGCGGTCTAGCACTGCCAGTACTTTTACGCTGGAAGGCAACGCCTGGGTAAAATCTTTCACCGAGAAGGGGCGGAACAGGCGTACACGCAGAACGCCGACTTTCTCGCCGCTATGATTGAGGACTTTTGCGGTTTCGGCAGCAGTCTCGCCGCCTGCGCCGATTACGACGATGACGCGCTGAGCATCGGGCGCGCCTTCGTATTGGAAGAGCCGATACTGGCGTCCGGTCAGTTCGGCGAACCGATCCATGGTTTTTTGTACGATCGCGGGGCAGGCCTGATAGTAGGGATTGACGGTTTCGCGAGCCTGGAAGTACACATCTGGATTTTGGGCGGTTCCGCGGATCACGGGGCGGTCGGGGGAAAGCCCGCGCGCCCTGTGAGCGTGGACGAATTCGTCTTTGATCACCGCCCGAATAACGTCATCGGGGATCAGCTCGATTTTGCTGACTTCATGAGAAACGCGGAAACCCTCGAAGAAGTGCAGGAAGGGCACGCGCGCTTCGAGCGTGGCAGCCTGGGCAATCAGAGCAAAGTCGTGCGCCTCTTGCACCGAGCCAGAGCCAAGCATAGCCCATCCCGTCGAGCGGGCGGCCATCACGTCGGAGTGATCGCCGAAAATAGAGAGCGCCTGGGCGGCCAGCGAGCGCGCCGAGACATGGAATACCGCTGAGGTCAATTCACCGGCGATTTTGTACATGTTAGGGATCATCAACAAGAGTCCCTGGGAGGCTGTAAAGGTGGTCGTCAAGGCTCCGGTCTGCAGGGCGCCATGAACGGCGCCCGCCGCGCCGCCCTCGGCTTGCATTTCGATCACCGAGGGAACAGTTCCCCAAATATTCGTGAATCCCTTGGCGGACCATTCGTCGGCGAATTCGCCCATCCCCGATGAAGGGGTGATCGGGTAAATCGCAATCACCTCGTTGGTTTTGTGGGCAATCTGGGCAACAGCCTCAGTGCCGTCGAGCGTTTTGATGATTTTTGCCATAATTGAACTTCCTTTGTTCGAAAAAACGGGTTTGGAACCGGTTTCAATCCAACTCCATAGTGTAGTTTATCGAGGTATTTTCGAGCTAGTAATATTAGGCATGAAAAAGGCTGCGACCTGTCATACCCCCCTCATTCCGCGCCTTATTATCTGAGTAGCATTTTTCGACCGGTGGCCCGGGCAGGCGCAGCACGGTCCAACGAACTGCCTGCAACGGCCACCTGATTTATGTTATCATCTGGGCGACCGACGTCTGGATGAAAGGATTTCTTCGATGCCGATTTATGAGTATATCTGTACCGAATGCGACGCTCGCTTCGAAGCCATCCGCAGCATTTCGAAAGCCGACGAACCGATTTCGTGCGAAACCTGTCAGAGTACGAAGACCCGTCGGGCTGTTTCCGCGGCGTTTGCTCATAGTGAGGGGCGAGTAGTAGCCGGAGGCCGCTCGTCGAATGGATGTGGGAGTTGTAGCGGGGGGAGTTGTTCGACCTGCGGGGTGTAGCGGACTCATTCTTCATCCTCCGGGAAACCGCGCCCGATTACTTCATCCCCGAAGCGCTGCTGAAGTTCTGTAATCGCCTCCTGGAGATGACGTTCTTTGCTGACATCGGCATCCCATAATCCCAGTTGGCGGGGTTGCTGCTCGAGGTTGCTGACTCCCATCCCCAGCAGGCGCACGGGTTTCCCCACTGACCAGGCATCCTCAAAGAGTTGCATGGCTGTCCTGGCAAAGACCTCTTGATCTGCCGCGGGGCTTTGCAGGGTGATCTGATGGGTCAGGGTGGTGAAATCAGGCCAGCGTATCTTGATCTTGACCGTGCGGGCGGTCAACCCTTGCTTGTGAAGTTGCTGTGTTACCCTCTCCGATTGTCTGCGTAATGTCTGACGGAGTTTATTGCCATCGCTGACGTCTTGGGCGAAGGTGACTTCCTGGCTGATGGATTTTACCTCGTGTTCGGTGACGATGGGGCGATTATCAATACCTTTGGCGCGTTTGGCCAAATCCCAGCCGATCTTGCCAAAGCGTTTCGCCAGCTCGGAATCTGGGAAGGTGGCCAGCTCTCCGATGGTGTGAACATTCATTTGGGATAGTTTCTCAGCCGTCTTTCGGCCTACTCCCCAAAGCATATTCACAGGTAATGGAGCCAGGAATTGGGCTTCTTGACCCGGGGGGACTACTGTCAGCGCCTTGGGGGGCGAGCCACTTTTTTGCGCAACCTTGGCGGTCTTGCCGACATCGGTGGCGATTTTGGCGACCAGTTTGTTTGTGGCGATTCCCAATGAGCAGGGCAGGCTGGTCTCCGCCTGGATTTTGGCTTGCAGTCTGCGCCCTATGGATTCGGCGCTTTCTGGGAGTTCACTGACATCCAGAAAGGCCTCGTCGATGGAAAGTTGCTCCACGAGAGATGTAAGGGCGTGCAAATGTGCCATCACTTTTCGGGAGGCCTCATGGTAAGCTGCGAAGTGCGGTGAGATGATCTTCAATTGAGGACAGAGTTGCAGTGCCCGGGCCATGGGCATGGCTGAGCGAACCCCCCGGGCGCGGGCAGCATACGAGCAAGAAGACACCACCCCGCGCTGGTCGGGACGTCTGCCCACCGCAAAGGGCAGACCGCACAGCGATGGATCGAGTTGCTCTTCCACTGCACAGTAGAAGGCATCCAGGTCGAGGTGGATGATTTGGCGTGGCTGGTCCATTTCAGTTATCAGTAAGCAGTGTACAGTGAGCAGTAAGCAGTTGACTGACAACTGCTTACTGCTCACTGACTACTTCAATAATCCCTGAAGAGCCATTCACCCGCACACGTTGTCCGGTTTGCAAACGCGTCGTAGCCTGATGCACCCCAACTACGGCGGGGATGCCATACTCGCGCGCCACCACTGAGCCATGCGTCATCATGCCGCCGACTTCCATGACCAACCCGCCCGCGGCTAGGAAGAGCGGCGTCCAGGCGGGGTCGGTGCCGGGGCAGACCAGTATTTCGCCAGGTTCGAGCTGCGTCCTATGGGGATCGAGCACCACACGCACCACGCCCTCGGCCACGCCCGGCGAAACCGGATCGCCGACAATGGCGCTGCGGTTATCGTCGGAGATGGCGACGCCTTCATAATATGTCATGCCGTCGCTGAGCAAGACGCGCGGTATTTGCTTGCGCTGCGTCTCGTGGGCGCGAGCAGCGCGCCGCCGGCCGATTTTCTCCCGCAGTGATGCCCACGTTTGACCACTAACAGACTCGTCTGCTTGCCCACCTACCGACTTGCCCACTTGCTCACTGGCAAATTTGCCCATTTCTTCCAATTCGCGCAGGTACAAGAAGAACAAATCATCACTTCGGTCGAGCAGCCCGGCTTTCACAAAATCTTTGCCGCTGGCGAGCAGCCCCTGGCGGATCATGCCGATCATGCGGACGGCGAAGAACTTGGGGGCTTCGCGCAGCCCACCCAGGGCGCGGTAGCGTCCGGCGGCGAAGCGCACCAGGCGCGCTTTGAGGCGACCCCCGGGCAGCCGGCGGACTGCCGCGACCAAGGTTTCGATTGCCGCGTCAGACACCTGGGCGCCGCTCGCAAAGACCACATCCGGGGCCAGCTCAGGGTCTTCGATCTGCAGGTAGCTTTGCAAAACTTGCATCACGGGAATGGGATCTTCGTACCAACGGGGGCGGCCTATGTCTATCTCGCCCAGGCCGCGCGCTCCATACTTATCTAAAAACGCGCTTACCGCCCTTTGCGCTGTTGGGGGCAGGCCACCTGCCAAAAAATCGGCGGCCAGCCCGGGGGCCGTCGCATGCTCGAAAGCTCCTCGAGAGACCGAATCGCGCCGCAGGGTTTGGGCTGTCTGCCAGAGGGCTAAATCCATCTCGGTGGTGACATTGTGCCTCACGCCTCGGGAAATTTCCATGTGCAGGGTTCTGAAGCGTTGGTCTGCGGTGTGTTCGACAAGCTGATGGCTGAAGCGTTCCAAAATGCCGAAGAAGGGCGCCATCCCGGCTACCACGGGCGGAATCCCATGGGGGATGACGAAATCGGGGAAGATTCTTTCGGCCTCGTGGAGCAATTGCATACGCCTGACGAAATCGGCCCACATGTCGCCGGAAGAGACTTGTTGAGCACGGGTTTCGGCGACGATGTCTTCGAAGGTTTGCAGAATTTCCCGCCCTCTGCGCTCGGGGCGCCGCAAGATGCCGATCACACGCCCGATGAAAGGAATTGCAAACCGCGCCAAACGCTGCGCCGTGCGGAGGCCTAGCCTGGGCTTTAGCGGCGCCAAACGGGGGTCTGTGAGCAGCCTGTCGAAGATTTGTGCTACGCTGGGGTCAATGGATTTGATGGTGTGAGGTAAGGCCCTATGCCCAATCGGCGAGCGAAAGATGGGCGTTATGTTGATCCAAAGGCGTTCGGCAGCGACGAAAAATGCGTTTTGACTCTCGATAGTGTGTTTCAGTCCGAAAGCGCGCCCTCCGCTGGTGAGCACCAATATGAGGGTATCCAGTCCGAGGGGTGTGAAGGGTTCGAGCATTCCCTGCACAACGTGCAAGCCGATCAGCGTTCTGAGCGGCTCAGGCGGCAGGTTTTCGGGGAGAGGGAATAACGAGGTGATGGGGCGGGATTGGAGGATGTAGAGACCACCCTCATCCCCCCCGGCCCCCCTTCTCCTCCCGCTGACGGGAGGAGAAGGGGGTAGGTAGGCCCATTCGATGTCTTGGGGGAAGTTGTATAATGCTTCGATCTCTTTCCCGATTTTAGCCAGTTGCAGGATGACTTCATCATCGAGGGCTTGTTGGGGGGAGGCGTCGGTTTGGCAGATTTCTACGCCCCCGGTGAGCTTGCCCGTGATGAGGGTGGATTTACTGCCCAGGGATTTATCGAGGTGGCGTGCACTTGCCAAATGCACCCCACCTGGATGGGCTACCACATAATGATCCGGCTGCACGCGCCCGCCGACCAGGGCTTCGCCAAGCCCCAGCGTTGCGTCTATGACGGTTTCGCTTCGGCGCCCGCTGAGCGGGTTGGCGGTGAACATCACGCCTGATGCCTGGGCTGGGACCATATTTTGTACGATCACACATAGGGCAACATCTCGATGGGGGATATTGTTGCGCGCCCGGTAGCCGATGGCGCGCGCCGTCCACAGGCTGCTCCAACATTTGACTACTGCTTCGAGCAAGGGCTCATCGCCGATGACGTTGAGGAAGGTATCTTGCTGCCCGGCGAAGGAGAGTTCGGGCAGGTCTTCGGCGGTGGCGGAAGAGCGCACTGCCACGGGACGCGCGCCCAGCCAGCGCCAGGCGATCTCCAGGGCGGAGCTGACTCTCGGGGAAACCGCGCCACCCTCGAACCGAGTCCGAATCGCGGCTGAGGTAGCAGAGAGGGCCTCGGGCGAAGTAGGGTCTAAATTATCAAGCGAATCCTGAATGAAGGAATCCAAATGATTCTCTTTCACGAATTCCCGATAGCATTCGGTAGGGATCAGAAAGGCGTTCGTGACCGGGAATCCGGCGCGGGCGAGTTCGATCAAGTTGAAGCCTTTGCCGCCGACTTGATCCAGAGTCGCGTGAGTTGTCAGCAGGGGGATGAACGGTTTGGGAAGGGGTTCGGGAGTGACCATGGGTTCAAGTATACCCCAGGGAATCGAACAGAGACGACCGTCTGGTCGTCCCTGGGAATGTGAACGAGGCCAAAAACCCATTTTCTCCGAGAAAACGGGTTTCTGGCATCCTCGCCGACGGAGACGTCGGTCAGAGCCATTTTCGGAGAGATGCTTTAGCGTAGTTCTCTACCGAAGGGGAACAGAGCTAGAGGGATCAGTTTGAAATGCTGCTTGGCGAAGGGGACGCCGATAATCGTGATGCCCAAGATCAGCCCATGCACGAAATGCGAGACGGCGATCTCCCATCCGAAGAGGATAGCCCAGATGATGTTGAGGATCAGATTGAGGGGGTTATCGAATTCCTCGTTGACGGCGATCTCCCGACCAAAGGGGGTCATAGTGGCTGCGCCTATTTTGAGGGCTTCCTTGCCGAAGGGGATGCCTACGATCGTCAGGCAGACCAACAGCCCGCCGAGGATGTAGCCCATCCCCGAGAGGAAGCCGCCGAAAATCAACCAGATCAAGTTGCCTAGAAAATTCATCGAATAATCTCCTTGAGTTCATTGAAAAAAATCATGAATGAGGGGGCGGGGCGGCATATATGGGGGTGCGTGCGCGATACGCACCCTGGAGAAGTTCCAACCCGTTCGATGGCTGAGCAGTCACAATAGATAGTCGTATTATATAACGAAAAGGACGCCTCCCGGTTGTATAGCGATCTTGATCGCTTACGTGTTAAAATAAGTAGCCATGAATCCATGCAATCAGGAGTCTGCGAATCTTCTGTTGCTGTCTATCGCAACCGAATGGAATTCGCTGGCTGGGATGCAAAACCCGTTGAAACGGATTGAGATCTGAGTATTGGACGTGAGGAGAAGTCTTAATGAAGCGAGCAGTGAGCGTCAGTTTAGGGAGCTCCACCCGGGATAAGAAGGTGGTGATCGAATTCGAAGGCCAGCAGATCAGCGTCGAGCGCGTTGGAACGAACGGCGATATCGAAAAGGCCAGGCAACTCTTTACCGATTTAGATGGTCAGGTGGACGCCTTGGGAGTGGGGGGCGTTGATCTGTACCTGCGTCTGGAGGGGCGTGAGTATCCTCTACGGGCGGCGCTGAAACTGGTCGAGGGAGTCAAACAAACCCCTGTGGTGGATGGCAGGGGATTGAAGCATACTCTGGAGAGGCGCGTGTTCGAGCTGGCTGCCCCGGCATTGCATCATGCTCTCGGCGGGGCCGAGGGGGAGATTCAGGGCTTGACCTCGGGGTGGGCGCTGCGCTTCAAGCGGGCTTTTATCCCCGTGGCAGTAGACCGGGTTGGTCTCGCGCAGGCGGTAACTGAGGTCTCCGACGAAGTCATCTTTGGCGATTTGATGGTCGCTTTGGGGGTTCCGATAGCTATCCGCGGCATCCGCAACTTCAAGCGTGTGGCGCGGGTGATGCTGCCCTTTGTCAGCTTCTTCCCGATGAGCTTGCTGTATTACGGCAGCGGCGGCGCGGAGCATGAGCCGAAGTATCAACAATATTGGCTCGGATCTGATCTCCTGGGAGGGGATTTCCTCTTCATGCGCAAATATCTGCCTCAGGATTTGAGTGGGAAGACCGTCATCACCAACACCACAACAGAAGAGAATGTCGAGTTCTTAAGGGAGCGCGGCGTGCGTTTGATGATCACCACCACGCCACGCTATGATGGCCGTTCCTTTGGCACCAACATGATGGAAGCCGCCCTGACGGCTTATGCTAGCAAGGGCCGTCCGCTCAGTGAGGCTGAGTTGAATGACCTGATAGACGAGTTGGACCTACGCCCCAACGTGCAGGTGTTGAATAACTAATGGGTGATTCATATCTTCATCTAACCAAAACCTGAGTAAAACTACATATTCTTCATTCCATAGCGGGGGTAAACTTTGGCCTATCCTGTTATCGGTAGAAGGCCACATGAGCGAAAACCCATCTCCCCCCAGGCGACAGTATCCCATATTCTACGAGAGGTTCGTGCCTATAGCGATTGGCATCCTCTCTCTCATCATTTTGGGGTTGCTGGTGTTCACGATCGCCGTGAGTGTGGGGGCGCTCAAGTTTGGTCAATATTAGTCAAATCGAGGCGTTCCACTTGAGGACTGCGTTCATCATCAAGACAATTGAGGAGTTCTTAGCGATGACTTTCGTAAACACAACCCTGCCCTTTCTCTCGTCGGCGATTAGTTTTATCTTTGCCTATTTTGTGTTCATGCGCTACGCGACGAAGAAGGGAAATCACCTCTTGTTGTGGGGCATCGGCATGATCTTCTACGGCATTGGCGGTTTCTGCGAAGGATTTTATGGCGCTTTTGGCTGGAATCCCCTGGTTTATCGTCTGTGGTATCTCTTTGGCGCCATCCTGGTAGCGGCCTGGTTGGGTCAGGGAACGGTATATTTGCTAGCGAAGAAAAACTGGGCGAACACTCTAATGGCGATCCTATTCTTGGGTTCCATCTATGGCGCTTACAAGGTCTTCACCGCTCAATTGGATCCAAATCTCCTGACGAGCAGCGTTCACACCGGCAGCGAGTTGAGCGGACATGCTATCATCACGCCCGGTGTGCGCACGCTGACCCCAATCTTCAATTTATACGGCACGGCGACCCTGGTGGGCGGGGCGGTCTACTCGGCCTGGATTTTCTTTCGCAAGCGCGTGCTGCTGCACCGTACCATTGGTAATATTCTCATCGCTGTGGGCGCCATCGCCCCGGCCTTTGGGGGCGCTTTCAGCCGTATGGGAGTGCCGGCGGCGCTGTATATTGGTGAGGTGCTTGGCGCAGTGTTGATGTTCATCGGCTTCCAGCGCGCCACTACCCCAATGAAAGAGTTAGTCCCAGTAGCTCAACCCGTAGCGGGCGACTGACCTGATTCTTGCCTTCGTACCGACAATACAAAAGCCCTGGCGTAAACCAGGGCTTTTGTTGTATTCAGTGGCTCACGATTTATTTTTCTCTCTCTTCTTCTTTCGCTTTTCTTTGATCGTGAGCTTGGGCTTCTTCTGATCCTCTCGTTTTCCTTTGTCTCGTTTGCCTTTGTCAGTCATATCAGCACCTCTTTCTTCGCAATATCATTTGGGTGCGTTTCATTTCAGTTGAAGAGAGACCGAAAAAATGGGTGTGCGGGGGGTGTACACCCCCCGCACACCCATTTTTTCGGACCTTCTCAACTCGTCTGAAACACACCCATATCATTTGGCTCTTTCAGCGGTTTCTAACTATTCGCTCGAGTATCCCACATCTGCCGCGTAAGCTGGATGTGTCCCAGGTGAACGGCGGTGTGCCCCAGGGCGTGCAGCAAAGCCCAGCCGGCGCGATACGTCCGATCATGGATGGAAGAATAACGTTCGGTTTCCAGGGCGGAGATTTCCATAACGCCCAGCTCAGCGCGGATATTTGCCAGGCTGGCGTCCAGCTTTTGGCGCAGTTCTTCGATGCTCAATCCGCTGGCCCGGAATTCCGCCTGACGGTCGCGGCCTGAGGGGGCGCCTGCGACCAGGTCGCCGATCAAGTAGCGTTCCGCTCCGGTCAGATGAGTCGCCAACACGTTGATGGAGTTCATTCCAGGGGCGGGAATCCAATCCAGAGCTTCGGAGGGCAAACCCTCGATGGCGTTCTTGATGTCGTTGTGCAAGGCAGTCAAACAGTCCAGGTAGTTTTCGAATAACGGAATCATTTTTAGTCAATCCTCATACTCGTGCCGCACAATGGCGCCAAAGGGGCACTCCGGAATACATTCCATGCAGCCCCAGCAACGGCTCATGTCAAGGAAGGGAGCATCCTCTCGGTCGAATCGTCGGAAGGCGTTGCCGCGGCAAACAGCACCCGCCGGACATTTGTGACAGGCATGGCACAGGGCGTCATTGACTTCGAGCATAATCGTGCGAGCGGTTCCTACGGACATGGGGGCAATTTTACCTCAAAATGGGACACGGAATGCACGGATCGAATGGATTTTTATCTATTGGGATGGTGATCTATCTCGACCAGGCCTTTTTCGCCATCAATCAACACCCGCATCCCGGTTTCGAGGCGTTCGACGGGGATTTGATCCACGCAGGGAATTTCGGCGATGATGCAGCCCACGGCGGTGATCGTCTCGCACTCGGCGTTGACGATGGCAGCCGGCGCTTTCCCGGCGTGTTTGAGGCGGTACAAAGTATAGGAGCCTACTGTCGAACCCTTGCCGGTAGGAAAAACCAGCACCTTTCCCGCAATGGACTTCCCTTCCAATTCATGCCCGCGCTCGACGACGATGCCGCTCTCGGGATCCACGCCGCCAAAGAAAGAGATACCCATGCTAGTGACCAGGGTTTCCCCTTCGGCGATCCCTTTATAAATCGTGCGACCTATGAATTTCGTCGTTGAAATATTCATCGCTCGGCTCTTAATTCGGCCTGCCACTGCTCGAAGAAGCTCTCTAAAAAGCGGTGGCGCCCCTCGGCCAGGGCGCGCCCGCTGGGGGTGTACATCCGCTCCTTGAGTTTACTCAACTTGAACAGGTGCTCGTGATAGGGCGTGTGCGGCTCGTTGGATTCCTTTTCGCCGCTCTGTCGGAATCGCTCTGATGGTTGGTCATGCAAGGGTTGTTCTGATGCTACTGCGTAGGCGATTGACCTTACCGCCCCGATCGCGCCGATGGCATCCAGCTTGTCTGCGTCGAAGAGCACGTTGGCTTCCAGCGTTTGGGGCTGTTCGTCTTCGTCACGGAAGCGATGCGCCCGGATGCAGTGTTCCACGGCCCGGATACGTTCCTCGGGCCAGCCCTCGGATCGAAGGATATTCCGCGCAAAGTTTGCAGCAGAATGCTGATGTGTCTTGCGTTGACCACCACCCACCGCCCACTGTTCAGCGCTAACTGACAACTGACTAATGCTCAAATCGTGGAACAGAGCCGCGGCGCGCACGATCTCGAGGTCAGCGCCTTCAGCCAGGGCTAAACGTTCGGCCATTCTGTAGACGCGCAAGACATGATCGAAGCCATGCACGGGATCATTGTGAGGATACCAGGAACGGGCGGTCTCAATGGTGGGCATGATGAGTTAGGAGTTAGGAGTTAGGAGTTAGGAGTTAGAAGGCAGGGGGTAGAGTGTGTAAACAATGCCTTTTTTAATCACAGTTTGTACCAGATTCCCGCCGATGCGATAGCCCAAATGCCGGTAGTCGGGCACGTCGAGGATCAGCAGGTCGGCTTGTTTGCCGGGGTCCAGAGAGCCGATTCGGTCGGCGCGCCCGATAGCCGCCGCAGCGTTGAGCGTGGCAGCCACAATAGCTTGCGCAGGGGTCAGCCGCAGATAACGGCAGGCCAGGGTGATGGTGAATTGCATACTCTCGCACCAGGCTGTGCCGGGGTTGATGTCGGTGGCGATGGCCAGGAGGCAGTTGGCGTCGAGAAAATCTTTTGCGGGGGTATAGCTTCCCTCGGCCAATCCAAAGGGCGTGCAGGGCAGGGAAACGGCCACGGTGCTGGACGCTCCCAGAGCAGTAATATCCTCTTCGGAAGTCACCACCAGATGATCGGCAGAGACCGCGCCAAGTTCCGCCGCCAGCGCCGCCCCGCCGAGATTATCGAATTCGTCGGCATGGATCTTGAGCGGAAAACCCAAATCGCGGGCAGTCTCTAATATCTGCCGCGACTGTTCCAGGGAGAACGCCCCGGTTTCACAAAAAACATCGGTGAAGGGTAAATCGGTTAATTGGTTATTGGTAGTTGGCGACTGGCTCCTGTCACCTGCCCACTGCCTTCTGCTTACCGCCCATTCTTTGATCGCTGGTAACATCTCGTTACAAATCAGATCTGTGTACCCGTGGGGATGAACTTTGTATTCTGGGGGGATGGCGTGCGCTCCCAGGAATGTTGGCGCCAGCTCGATAGGACCTTCGGCATCCAGGGCCAGGATCGCCTCGAGCATTTTAATCTCGGTTTCTATCTCCAGCCCATAGCCGGATTTGACCTCAGCGGTCGTGGTTCCGTGAGCAAACATCCGCCTCAGTCGGGGGCGCGTCTCGGCGAGGAGATCATCCAGCGACGCCGAGCGGGTTTTGCGGACCGTCGAAGCGATTCCCCCGCCAGCCAGCATGATCTCCAGATAAGTCTTGCCCTGGATTCGCATTTCGAATTCGGCGGCTCGGTCGCCTGCCCAGACCGCATGAGTATGAGGGTCCACCAGGCCGGGCATGACAACGCGCCCTGAGGCGTCGAGGGTCTCCTCACCGGCGTAGATGGCGCACATTTCATCGCTTGGACCAACCGCGACGATGAGATCATCCTCGATCAGCACAGCCCCATTCTCGATGATGCCCAAATCCCCCAAGGCATGTCCCCTTTGGGACGACCCGGAAATCGTGAGTAACTGACCAGCAGAATGGATTAACATAACTCATCCTCTCCAACATCCAACCTCCAACCAGATTATCCCATGCCGAGACCTTTTTTCCAACCACGAATCTTGAGTCCATTGCAAAACTATGAGTAGAGGATTTGGGGCGGCATATATGGGGGTGCGTGTGCAGCACGCACCCCCATATATGCCGCCCCGCCCCCTCGTTCACGAGTTTTTTTAGTGAACTCAATCTTAAAATTTGCAAACACCTTTCAGTACCTCTTTCTCATTTGCTATTTTTTAAGGTCGTGTGTATAATCAGTACTTCACGAAATCACGATCTAAGACCCGTCCTCGGGTCGCCCGGGGACGGGCTTCCGATCTTTTTCGTGATCTACTGATAATCAATGAGGCCAAAGGAAACAGCCGCCGTTCAGGGGGCTAGTTTAGTGGTTTGGCTGGTAAATAGTGATGAAATCGAAGATCCTGTGTGTGGAAGGCAAATATGCGGGGAAGCCTGTATTCGCTGAGCAATTGACCAGCAGGGAATACGAGGTGAAAAGCGCGCTGTCTGGGAAAGAAGCCCTGGTTTTCATAGATAGTTTTAAACCCCATATCGTCATTGTCAACGCGCCTTCGATACGCACTACCGGCTATCGAATTTGCCAATCGCTGCGCGATAGCAAAGATGGCCTGCCGATTATCTTGATCTGTGATGAAAGCGAATCCCCTTCCCGAGACGAAGCGCCTGCCAATGCGGTGCTTTCTCTGCCTTTCACTGTTCGCAAACTCAACAACCGCATCAAATCCCTGTTGCCGCTGCAAAGTAAGAACTGCCTCAAGGCTGGAGCGATCCAATTAGATTTGGAACAGAACCAGGTTCGTTGTCAGGGGCGCAAAACCCATCTCACGCCTCGGATGACTCACTTGCTAGAAGTCCTGATGCGTGAGCCAGGCACAGTCGTCGAACGCGATAATCTCTTCCGCGAAGTATGGGAGACCGATTTCGTCGAAGACACGCGCACGTTGGATGTGCACATCAGTTGGCTGCGCAAAGCCCTAGAAAAAGACCCCCGCAAACCGAAATTCCTGAAAACCCTGCGAGGGGTGGGTTACCGCTTAGACGTGTAACATCAGTTGTTCCCCATTGATTTTCACCAACCGAATAGCGACCTTTTCGCCTGCTGAAGGCAATGTCAGCTCGTCGGGGATTTTTTCATTTCGCAGTGGGCGGGCTGCCTGGGCTGCGCTATGGAAGATTTCCCCGTCCCAGGCTAGATCGGCTTCCCAGTAATCTAGCTCCTCGACCAGGGATGGGTTGATTTTCAGGGTGGGACGCCCGGACTCTCCCTGGAGGGTGATCAGACCCCCAAGGTCTGCCTCCCCTCTGGGGGCGCGCGCCCGAGATTCCTGCTCGAGGGCAGTAACAGCCCCTGGGATTTGGATCAGCCGATTTCGGGTGGTCTGAATCGCACGCCATTGGGCATCCGCAGCGATGAAACGTCTTCCCGTTCGCGCTGCCACGACTGCGCTGGTCCCCGATCCGCAGAAGAAATCCGCCACGATCTCCCCGGGGTTGGACGAAGCCAGGATGATTCGCTCCAGCAGAGCTTCGGGTTTTTGGGTAGGGTAGCCGGTGCGTTCGCTGTGCAGGCGGGCGGTCACGGGGAAGTACCACCAATCTTCCGGGACTTTGCCGCGCGCCAGGTCGGGGATTTTTCCAAATCCGGCTTTCGGCGAAGATTGGAATGTTTTGACCGTATTGGGATTGTAGGGCTCGCGCACATCATCCACATTGAAGGTGTATTCGTCGCCCTTGGTGTACGACAGGATTGTATCGTGCTTGCGGTTGAACGCGCTGCGGATCGGCGATGGGCCATGATAGGCCCAGATGATTTCGTTGAGCAGCCGCTCGGGCCCGAAGATTTCATCCAGCAGCAGGCGGGCGTAGTGATTGGCGTGCCAGTCCAGGTGCAGATAGAGGCTGCCGGTAGGGGTGAGCAGCCTGTGCATCAGGGCCAGCCGGGGGTAGAGCATGTCCAGGTAGGCGTCAATATCCGACCAGTGATCGGTATATCCCTCGACGGTCTTCCACTCTTCAGGCCGCCGCGAATCTTCCCCTCGCCCTACCCTGGCCTTCCAGCGTTTGTTGGTGAAAAACGGCGGGTCAGCGTAGATCAGGTGGATGCGCCCCTCGTATTCCGGCATCAGCGCCGACATGATAGCCAGGTTGTCGCCGTAGATCAGGCGGTTATTTGCCTCGGCGTCAGGGTACCCTTGTCCTTGTGGGTAGATGATACTATCGGTTTGCAGTGATGCCGGGATGGATGAAGGCGGCCTCTTACTCGACCAGGTGAGGGTGGGCATGGGGTCAGGGAGTGGGGGGTGAGGGGTAGGGAGTAAGGGGTAGGGGAGTAGGGAAATCTCCCATACTCCTTACTTCCTACTCCCTACCCATTCTATCTTCCGAATTTTTCCTTCAGTATATCTTCCAGCGTCGGCTGACCAATTTCCTGTAATTCGTAGCGCACTCGTTGGGTGGGTTTGTTGATCTTGAGCAGATGGCCCAGATCAATGGGCGTGCCGATGATCACCAGGTCGGCGTCGGCGTTGTTGATGGTCTGCTCCAGCTCGCGCATTTGGGCGTCGCCGTAGCCCATGGCGGGGAGCACATTCCCGGTGGTGGGGTATTTGGCGTAGGTGGCTTTGATGCTGCCTACCGCGTAGGGGCGTG
Organism: Chloroflexota bacterium; assembly: GCA_016865865.1. Classification (GTDB taxonomy): domain Bacteria; phylum Chloroflexota; class Anaerolineae; order Anaerolineales; family UBA11858; genus NIOZ-UU35. The sequence continues at coordinate 4,569 of VGOC01000036.1, read as the reverse complement.
GATCAACGATCTCGGCCGCGCCGAAACGACGGGCGGCCACCCAGCCGGCGCCGTAGGCCATCTCCCCGTGGGTCAGGGTGGGGCCATCTTCCACTACCAGGACGCGTTTCCCGCGGATAGCCGCCGGATCATCGGCGAAGAGGGGTGAGGCAGCCTCGATCATGATGGCGTTGGGGTTGAGAGAGCGTAGATTCTCGCCAACGGTGATGATCGCCTCGCGATCGGCGGTATCCACTTTGTTGATCACGAAGATATCCGCAGATCGGGCGACTGCCTCGCCGGGGTGGTAGCTGGTCTCGTGTCCCGGGCGATGGGGATCGGCCACCACGATGGACAGATCGGGGACATAGAAAGGCAGGTCGTTGTTGCCGCCGTCCCAAAGGATGATATCGGCTTCCTCTTCGGCCCGGTGCAGGATGGCTTCATAATCCACGCCAGCGTAGACGATCACGCCATTGACGATATGCGGCTCGTACTCCTCGCGCTCCTCGATGGTGCACTCGTATTCGTCCAGGTCGTCGAGTTCGGCGAAGCGCTGCACCTTTTGAGCGATCAGGTTTCCATAGGGCATGGGGTGACGGATGGCGGCCACTTCGAACCCCATATCCCGTAGGATCAGCGAAACCCGGCGGGTGGTCTGACTTTTACCCGAACCGGTGCGCACCGCGCAGACCGAGATCACCTGTTTCTTGGATCTGATCTGGGTGTTGTCGAGGCCCATCAGCCGGAAATCCGCGCCGGCAGCCAGCACTTCGGAAGCCTTGTGCATCACATACTCATGGGGGATATCGCTGTAGGCAAAAATGACCTGCTCGATTCCTTTTTCTTCGATCAGTTCGATCAGAGCGCTTTCGGGGTGGATGGGGATTCCCTGGGGATACAACATGCCAGCCAGCTCTGCTGGATACAGGCGTCCCTCGATATTAGGAATCTGAGTTGCGGTGAAAGCCACGACTTCATAATCAGGGTTATTTCGGAAATACACATTGAAGTTGTGGAAATCGCGCCCGGCGGCGCCCATGATCAAGGTACGAATGGTCATACGACTCTCCTGTTTTTATCGAGAATTTGGAGTGACTGCTCGACGTAACGCCCGAGAAATGGGTGTGCGCAGCGGGTGTACCCGCTGCGCACACCCATTTCTCGGAGCAATTCGTTCCATATATGTTACATCACTTCTGGGGCAGCGATAGCTAACAAATGCAATGCGTTTGCAATCGTCTGCCTGGCAGCGGCGACCAGGCGTAAACGCGCCGCGCGCATCGCTTCCGTCTCGGCTTTCAGGACGGGGACAACATGATAGTAGCTATGGAAAGCCGTGGCCAGTTCGAAGGCGTAGCTCGCCATCACCAGGGGGCGATATTCCCTTGCGGCCTGCTGCACCACCGAAGGGAAGCGGGAGATCATTTCGATCAGTCCGAGTTCATGGGGGGTGAGTTTATAATTGAAAGTCGCTTCCCCAGGGATTCCTCCAGCCTTGCGCAAGATACTGCAAGCCCGCACATGGGCGTTTTGAATATAAGGGCCGGTATGGCCCTCGAAGCTGAGGGCTTTGTCTATATCGAATACAATATCCCTGTTATTATCCACGGATAGCATGGCATAGGCCAACGCGCCCAGGCCGACCTGTTTAGCCACATCCTGACGCGCCTGTTGCGGCAAATCGGGGTTCTTCCTGGCGATCTCGGCCAACACTCGGCGGATGGCCTCGTCAACGACATCCTTGAACAATGCCACCTGTCCGCGCCGCGCCGACATGGCGCCCTCTGGCAGGCTGACGAAGCCATATCCCAGGTGATGGCATTTCCTGGCCTGCTCGAAGCCCCATAACTCGAGGATCTTGAACGCCTGCTGAAAGTGCAGGCTCTGACGCACATCCACCACATAGACCGAACGGTCAACGCCGTATTTCTCGAATTTGTCTTTGGCAAGCGCCAGGTCCTTCGTCAGGTAAAGTGTTGTGCCGTCGTTGCGCAGGAGCACATTGGCGCGGTATTGCTCTTTTTCCAAGCCCAGCTTTTGGTCAATCTTGACGATCACCGCCCCACCCCTGGGCCGTTCATCATCGGCGACGCCCCTGGCAATGAGTTCCTCGACAATCGCCTTGGCAGGCTCATCTACTTCGCTCTCGAAGAACCACACGTCAATGTTGATGTCAATCAAGCGCAGGATGTCGCGCAATTCTTCCAGACTCCATTCGCGCGTCTCCAACCAGAGCTGACGCAAGTACGGGTCGCCGGCATCCCATTTGCGGTACATCTCCCGCCGCTCGGCGTCATAAGCTTCGCGTTGAGCTTTCTCCGCGGGGGTTTCATCCTCCCTGGGTGTCAACAGGTTGGTGGCTTCGACATACAGTTTCAGCAGCCACTGCCCGCGTTCATGGAGATCATCGGGTTCCTGCCCTTTGTAGAATTTGTCATAGGCCCACAGAACGGTGATCACCCCCAGGCCGATGTCGCCGGGGTAGGATGCCCGTATCGTGTCGAACCCATCGAATTCCACCAGCCGGGCCAGCGCCTCTCCCAGGATCGCGTTCCGATAGTGTCCAATATGGAAGGAGTGATGGGTGTTGGGTTGGGCATACTCCACCATCACGCGTTCGCCTTTGTCTTCCCCCCGCCCAAAATTTGCTCCGCCTTTCATGACTGCATCAATCACGCGGCGGCTGAATTCGCTGGATGAAAAATAAAGATTGAGATAGCCCCTCACGGCCTCCACCAGGCTGAATCCCTCGGGTACGCCGATATGCGCAGCAGCGCCCTCGGCAATTTCCTGGGCGCGTATGGACACGTTGACCTTCTTCCCTAACCGGGCTTCCTGCGCGGCCACCTGGAAGAAAGATGTCGAGATGCCCCAATCTCCGCTGAAGGGGATGGGTTTCCACTGCAAATCTTCCGGAGCAGGGATATCGTTCTCGGCGCAATATGTCTGGATAAATGCCTCGATGGAGCGTTGTTCATCTTCGAACATAGATCACCAAAGGAAGAAGGAGCAGCGGGACTCAGGTTGGGTTGGTTGCTGCGGGTGAGGATTATATCACGCCCGATGGGTTGTTTCTCGAGAAATAGGGCAACGGTGCAGGTCAGGTTGCCCCCCCGACGCATATTCCTCGAACAGTGAACGCAAAAAGCGGGAGCTCAACCGAAAGCTCCCGCCAGATGCATCCAGGGGATCGTTCCAGATTTCGAGTTTATTTTTCGAGAGCGGCCAGTTGCTTCATCAGGCGGCCCTTGCGGCGCGAGGCATTGTTGGGATGAATGATGCCCTTCTGCGCGGCTTTGTCCAACGCTTCGACAGCCTGCTTTGTGGCTGCGCGTGCGATCTCTACATCGCCGCTTTCGATAGCCTGGTGAGCTTTTCGCACAAAGGTGCGGGCGCTGCCGCGATAGATCCGATTTTGCTTACGACGTTTCTCGTTTTGCCTATTTCTTTTGATTGCAGATTTTATATTTGCCAAGCCCAACCTCCGAAACTTGGATAGTACTCATGAATCCACTGAAAAAACACGTGAAAGACGATCTATCTCTCGGTGTTTTTATGTGAACTCGCTCTTGGTTTTGACGAAGGGGTATTTTACATGAGTGGGATAAATTTGTCTACCCCTACAATTTACTTCATGGTAATATGGAATCCCCAGGCTGGCCGGGCGATCGCTGGGCGGCATCGCCGCTCAGAGGAAAGTCCGCACTCCACAGAGCACGGCGCCGGGTAACACCCGGAGAGGAGCAACGCTTCGATACGCAACCCCGGTTGCTATTCAGTGTGAATCTTCTGGATAGGGCCACAGAAACAGACCGCGACCTCCACCCCTACCTCCCTCGTTTCCGGGGGAGGCCGGGAGGGGGTCGTAAGGGTGAAAAGGCGGTGTAAGAGACCACCGGCGCGGGCAGCAATGTCCGCGGCCAGGCAACCCCCATCGGGAGCAAGGCCAAGCAGGGATGATGTGGCTGCTCGTCACGTTCGAGTCCCGGGTAGGCTGCACGAGGCGCGCCGAGAGGCGCGTCCCAGAGAGATGATCGCCCAGGCGGAGTCCGCTCCGCTGGACAGAATGCGGCTTATAGGTTGGCCTGGGGACCGGCATCCCGGTCGCGTCGGTGGCCACCGGCTTCCCCGCCGGGCAGACTCCGCTCGCGCAGCGCATCGCCGAGATCGAGCAGGCCATCGAATCCGGCGCGCGCGAGATTGACGTGGTCATCTCCCGCAGCCATGTTCTCACCGGCGACTGGAAATCGCTCTACAACGAGATCAGGCAGTTCCGCCAAACGTGCGGCGAGTCCGCGCACATGAAGACGATTTTGGCTACTGGTGATTTGGGAACATTGAAGCAGGTTTATCAAGCCAGTCTTGTGGCGATGATGGCAGGCTCTGATTTCATCAAGACTTCGACGGGCAAGGAATCAACCAACGCCACGCTGGAGGTCAGCCTCGTGATGACGCGCGCCATCCGCGAGTATTTCGAGCGGACGGGCAGCAAGGTCGGCTTCAAGCCGGCCGGCGGGATCAGCACCGCCAAGCAGGCGATGGCGTGGCAGGCGCTGATGAAGGAGGAACTCGGCGACGAGTGGCTGA